>JAXHUV010000201.1:0-4217 GCA_034189445.1 Pseudomonadota bacterium | reverse complement strand
CAACGATACCCTGTACCGGAACCTGGCCTATGGCCGGCCGGAAGCCACCGAGGAAGAGGTCTATCGGGCGGCCCGGATGGCGCACCTGGAAGACTTTATCCACAGCCTGCCGGAGGGTTACGAAACGAAGGTGGGCGAACGGGGCCTCAAGCTCTCCGGTGGTGAAAAACAACGGGTGGCCATTGCCCGGGTGATTCTGAAGAACCCGCCGCTGCTGATTCTGGATGAAGCCACGTCCTCGCTGGATTCACTCTCGGAGCAGGCGATTCTTGGCGCGCTCAACGAAGTCAGCCAGCAACGGACCACGCTGGTGATTGCCCATCGGCTCTCCACCATCCGGGATGCCAATACCATCCTGGTGATGGATGGCGGGCGCATTGTCGAAAGCGGCAGTCACAGCGAATTGCTGGTGCGCGGTGGCCATTACGCGCATCTGTGGGCGCAGCAGCATCGGAGTGGCGAACAGTAAGGGTCCCTCCCCTTACTGTCGCATGAAGCCTGGGTATTAACCTTCCCCAAGCCGAAGCGCCAGCCCGGAGGCGCGCACCACCTGCTGTCCGACAGCGTCTCTGAGAACGTCCTGGTTGCCGGTAATCAGGCTGAACCAGTTCCTGGCCCGGGTGATGCCGGTGTAGATCAGCTCTCTGGTCAGGACCGGGCTGAGCCGGTCTGGCAGCACCAGACAGGTGTGGTTGAACTCCGAACCCTGGGATTTGTGTACCGTCATGGCATATACGGTTTCCAGCTGCTGCAGACGACTGGGAGAAATCCAGCGGATACCGCCAGGCGCGTCACTGCTGGGGAAGGCCACACGCAAGGTATAGCGGGGCTCACCGGTTTCGGTCCTGTCCCAGGGCACGCTGACGGTAATGCCGATGTCGCCGTTCATCAGGCCCAGGTTGTAGTCGTTGCCGGTAATCAGCACCGGCCGGCCCGGGTACCAGCCTTCCGCCCGCGGGATCAGCTTTTCAGTCAGTAACTGCCTTGCGATCCGGTCGTTCAGGCCTTCCACGCCCCAGGGGCCCTTGCGCAGGGCACAGAGCACCTGGAAGTCACTGAAGGCTTCAAGGAGCTGCGCCGCCATCGTATCCCAGTCTTCGCGAGGGCTGTTTTCGTCCAGGCCGTGATTCTGTAATCGTTCCAGGTAATGGCGATAACCAACGGGTGGTGGCAGGCTCTGGCCGTTCACGTGCCGACCCTGCCCGGCACTGCGGAATGCCTCCGGTGAGCCGGTGATGGCATGGCGACACACCAGGTCCAGAGTGTCGTCCGGGTCCGGTTTTCCGGATTGGCCGTTGAGCAGGATGACATCGTCGAAGGCCGCTTCACGGATCCGGCGCAACATGGCGCTATCAAGGGCATTGGTATTCACGGCTTCCGCGAACGCCCGTATCCCGCTGTCTTCCCGGAACCGGTAACTCTTACGCAGCATGGCCACGGCCTGATCCATGCGCTGGCCTGATTCGTCCAGCAGTGACTCCGGTATCTCGCTGCCGGTCATGGCGGTCAGCCACTGCGCCGTTTCCGGCGTGTAGTGGGCTCGCAACGCCCGCTGGCACAGCTCACCCAGTACCGCACCGGCATCCACCGAGGCCAGCTGGTCCTTGTCGCCCAGCAGGATCAGTTGGGCGCTGGCGGGCAGGGCATCGAATACCGACGCCATCAGGTCGACGTCCACCATGGAGGCCTCGTCGATCACCAGGATATCCACCAGCAGCGGGTTGTCGCGGTTATGGCGGAATTTGCGGCTATCCGGCCGGCTGCCCAGCAACCGGTGCAGGGTGGTGACTCTGGTGGGAATATCAGCCAGCTCCACGCTGCCTGGCAACTCGGCAAGCGGCAAGCGGCTGACCGCGCTACCGATGGATGCGTTCAGACGGGCGGCGGCCTTGCCGGTGGGGGCGGCCAGGCGGATGCGGTATTTGCGGCCGGCCCGTTCGGGGGATTCCCCGGCGACCGCCTGCAGGGCCGCCAGCAGGTTGACCACGGTGGTGGTCTTGCCGGTGCCGGGCCCGCCGGTGATCACGGCGAAACGGTTTCGGGCCGCCAGGGCACAGGCCAGTTTCTGGTAATCCACCGGTTCCGACGACTGGAACAACTGGCCGAGTGCGCGGGACAGGGTTTGGGCCGGTCCGGCTTCCGGATCCGCCAGAACGGATGGTAAAGCCAGGCGTTGCCGTATGCCGTCGGCAATGCGTTGCTCGTAGCGCCAGAATCTGCGCAGGTAAAGCCGGGTCTCGTTCAGCACCAGTGGTGTTGTGTGTGAGCCATCACTTACGGCACAGGCCTTTTCCAGTAGGCTCAGGCATTCCGAAAGCGTGACAAGTGCAAGTACTTCGGCCGGTTTGGGCTGGTCCAGTCCGCTGCTACTGGAATCGGTGAGTGGCTCGTGAACCGACTCCTCCGGCGGCAGTGACAGGGTATGCCCGGCATCGGCAAGGAGGTTGCCCAGATCAACGCAAACATGGCCACGACCCACCTGGTGGGAGACCAGTGCCGCCAGCAGCAGAACCAGTGGGTGCGGTCGCTCGCCCTGCTCTTCCGACAGCTCCCGGATCAGCCGGGCGAACCCCACATCCAGGGGGCGGATCCACTCCGCCTGCCGCCAGTGAAGCAGCAGAGCCTCGGTTTTATCCGGGCTGGTGAGCAGATCGTTGATATCGATGTTGGTATCACGGGCTGCCGTCATGGTCGACGTTTCCGGGGCGGTGTCCTGCGCGAACATATCAATCTGGTGGTCGGACCTTCCGGTGTGAGAACGGGAACGGCTCATGCAGCCACCTCCCCGGCTACGGACTCGCCATCGAACAAGGCATCCAGCTGCTCTATCAGGGCTCTGGGTGGTTTGTCGGTGAAGGCACCGCCGCTGGCGGAATCAACGCCCCGCAGGAACAGGTAAACCGCGCCGCCAATGTGCCGGTCGTAGTCGTAATCCGGCAAACGGGCTTTCAGCAGCCGGTGCAGGGCCAGCAGGTAAAGCACGTACTGCAGATCGTAACGTTTATCCAGAATGGCGTTGCCCATGGCCTGGTCGGTATAGGCGCTGTCATCTTCGCCCAGGGTATTGGATTTGTAGTCCAGCACGTAATACTGCCCGTTGTGTTCGAACACCAGATCGATAAACCCCTTGAGCATGCCGTTGAATCGGGTCTCTTCAACCCGGGGCCGGTCTGCGCCGTTCAGGGTGTGCCCGGTGACCAGCTGATCCAGTTTCCGGATGCTGACATTGCGGCTTTCAAACCAGAATTCCAGTTCGGGGCGCAGGCTGGTCAGGTTGGCCAGGCTGACGTTTTCAGTGCCGGCCCGGTCGAGGCCCAGGGGTTTGCTGATCAATGCCAGCAGCCAACACTCCAGCGGCTCCACCCAGTCGCTCCAGCCACGGGTCCCGCAGCGTCGGGTCAGTTGCTCATGAAGCAGCGTCGGGTTATCCACTAGTCGCTGGAAGCCCTGCTGCGCGCACCACTCCAGCAGTTCGTGCAGGAAGGTGCCGGGGCCGGCGCCCTTGGGGAAGTTGTGCTGGTTGCGGTGAGCGGCCACCTGAGCCGCCGCTTCCCCTTCTTCCTGGCTGCTTTCTTCCAACAGGTTCTGGGTCTGGGCGTCTTCCACCTCACCGGTGAACGCGATTCCGGTGCCGGTCATGCCGGTGTATTCGATGGACGAGTAACTGGCAATCCACCAGTCCTCTTTTGCCTCCCGTGAGGAGACCAGCGCCGGGCCGAGGGCCTCCGGGGCCTGTTCGTGGTATTGTGTTTCGTCTGGGTCCGGTAACGGCGTAACCTGGATCTCTGCTCTGCCCTGTGCGAGCCTATCCAGGCAGTCGCTGATACGGCTCTGTCCATCGTCGGCAATCAGGTAGCCCAGACCGCTTTGTTGCCAGTTTTTCACAGCAGCCGTACCGACCCAGGTGGCAAAGCGGGCCCGGGTCAGGGCCACGTAGAGTTTACGGATATCCTCGCCCAGGCGTTCCTGGTCGGCCCTGGCCACGTCCTCCGGCGCCGGATCGAACCGGGTGATCAGCCTGCCCTTTTGATCGTGATAGCGCACGAAGGCCTGTTTCTCACTCTGGGCGCGAAACGCCGTGCCGAAGGGCAGAAACACCAGGGGGTATTCCAGGCCTTTGGACTTGTGCACGGTGATCACCTTCACCAGCCCGGCATCGCTTTCCAGCCGCAGGGTGCGGTGTTCGTCTTCCGCGTCGGCCGCCCGCAGGATCTGGG
>JAXHUV010000200.1:0-4248 GCA_034189445.1 Pseudomonadota bacterium | reverse complement strand
TCCTCTTCGCGCCCCAGGGCGCAGGGTGCCAGTACGCAGGCCACGGAAACCTTGTCAAAATCGGCCTGGATGAACCGGCCTTCCCGGTCCGCTTGCTCATTGGCGAACCCATACATGATGGCTTTCGGGAAATGGCGGGTGTAGATACCGACACTGCCATCCTCGTTCTTCTCGCCATCAATAAAATAGGCCTGGTAACCTTCCGGGATCAGGTTGTAGTCCTCAATCTCGTAGGCCCGCATGCGATGGTCCTGGACGCAGACGACGTCGGCATCCTGCTCCGCCAGCCAATCGAAAAAGCCTTTGTCGACAGCCTGGGCGAGGCCATTGACGCTGATTGATACTACCCGCATACGTGTTCCCTGATTAGGTTTGTATGTATGATACCGTTTTTACGCATTAATTAAAGATCAACACTCGCCAGAAGCTTTGTCATGCACGACTATCAAAAAAAATTTATTGAGTTTGCCATCCGCCGGAACGTACTGCGCTTCGGTGAGTTCACGCTTAAGTCGGGTCGAACCAGCCCTTACTTCTTCAACGCTGGCCTGTTCAATACCGGGGACGATCTGCTCCAGTTAAGCAAGGCCTATGCCGCAGCAATCACGCGCAGCGGGCTGAATTATGACATTATTTTCGGCCCTGCCTATAAGGGCATTCCCTTGGCCACCGTCACAGCAATGGCACTGGCCAAGGACGGTAACAACAAACCCTTTGCGTTTAACCGCAAGGAAAACAAAGATCATGGCGAGGGCGGCAAGATTGTTGGCGCACCGTTGCAGGGCAAAGTGCTGATTGTGGATGACGTGATCACCGCCGGCACCGCGATCCGGGAATCCATCGACATCATCCGGGCCGCCGGGGCCGAACCAGCCGGCGTGCTCATCGCGCTGGATCGTCAGGAAAAAGGCACTGGCGAACTGTCCGCCATCCAGGAAGTGGAGAGGGAATTCGGCATCCCTGTGACGAGCATCATTCGTCTTGAGCAGGTACTGGACTATCTCAAAGCCAACCCGGAGTTTGCCGGGCAGGCCGGGAAGGTAGCCAGTTATCGGGATCGTTACGGAGTCTGATTGATGGTTCATCGTCTGGCCGCAGGTTCTTTCAAGGCTACCGCATTGGTGCTGGTTCTGGGCGCCTCTGCCCAGGTGGCAGCCAATATGTACCGTTACACGGATGATAACGGCCAGATCGCAATCAGCGGCACCATCCCCCGGGAAGCCACCAAACGTGGCTATGACATCCTGAATGACAATGGCCGTGTGGTTGAGACCATTCCTCCCGCGCCAACCGAAGACGAGATTGCTGCCCGGAAAGCGGAAAAACATCGGCAGAAAGCGCTCGCGGAACAGATTGAGAAAGACAGGCTGTTACTCAAGCGTTTCAGCCACCCGGATCAGGCGGTGAAAGCCATGCACCGGAAAATCCGGGAGCTCGAAGGGCTGATCCAGCTCAAGCGAGGCAACATATCGGTTATATCCAACCAACTGGATAACGAACAGAGCCGTGCCGCAAACATGGAGCGGGCCGGACGTGAAATTCCCGAGGCCACCCTGGAAAAACTCCGGCGACTGGAAGCCCAGATAGGCGACATTGAGCGGGAAATCGCCTCACAAGCCCAGGAAATCGAAGAACTGCGCAAGGCCTTTGAGGCTGACATCCGGCGTCTGGAAGAGGTCACCGGCGAGGCGCGAACCCTGCCGCTTGATCCTACCGAAACCGAAAACTGATCCTTCGCTGGAATCTTACTGCTGCACAAAAGGCCGCCGGTTTCATCCGGCGGCCTTTTGTTTTACTCACCTACCGGTGCGACACTCTCCGCGGTTCAGGTGGAAGCGGTGCTCTTCTTGGTAGTAGAAGTGGTCTTGCGAGCAACCGGTTTGGTGGGCTCAACAGATTTCCTGGCATCTTGGACAGCACTGGAAATGTCGGACCCCACATCTTCCGCTGCTTCAGATACCTCTGATGCTACATGGTCGGCTGCTTCAGAGACATCCGATGCCACTTCTTCAGTCGTGTCAGAAACTTTAGATGCTGCTTTCCTGGCAGTTTTTGAAACTTCAGTTACCGCACTTTCAGCTGCTTCTGAAATCGCATCCGTACTTTCTGTTGCTTCCCTCTCAAGCTTTGCAACAAGATCGCCAGCGAAATTGCTGAAGCGACTGTTCAGGCTGCGGAGCTGGTCAAAAACCTCGTCGCTGTAACCATAATAACGCCTGCGCAACGTCTTGACGCTGTAAGCCCTTAAATCATTCTCAAGCTTTTCGGCAAAATTAAAAGGCTTCGCCGAAATTTTCTTCTGCTGCTCTTCAGCAGCATTAATGCCCCGATCTACAATTCCCTGAAGCTGCTGCTGATACGTTTTAAGTTTACCCATGATGAATCCCCCTGGTTTCCTGAAAGTTCCGGGCCCCTGTCGAAACCAATGTAACGAGGGCCTTCTTCAATCTCATCGCTCAAGTTACACCCTAAAATTAGAATGTTCATACTAAAGCAGGGAGCGCATGAATAAGGGGTTTTGCCGATTATTCACTTGGCCCTGAAAACCCGGCTGTCTTTGATCTGGTTGCGGTTCACCAGCGGAAAATCACCCAACTGGGCACCAGCATGTCCGACTCGGTTTCCCGAACCCAGCCGCCGCCATTTGCTGGCACCAGGTAATACTCCGGCCCTACTTTCGGCACCACCTTGATTTCCATAAGCTGGCCATTAACCCGGTACTCGTAGAACACTTCCTTCTCACCAGGCCGGATAACAATCTCCGGGCCCTGGCTTGCCGGCTGGTAGTCAGAGATCACCACTGGCTCTTTCGGTGTTGCCACCGGGGTCTCATCCAGGGCGCCTTCTTCCTGGGCCAGCGCAGCCAAAGGCAAACACGCGAGCAACAAAGCCGAACACGCGATTCGTTTCATTTTCGTGATACCCTTTCGTCCATCGATTTCAGTACAGAGTTGCACAAGCCAACCCAGGCTTCAATCAGATTCCGGACCTGTTTTGACATGACCAGCAAAAATACCCCCCCCGTGGTTCTTGTGGACGGATCGTCCTATCTTTTCCGCGCTTATCATGCACTTCCACCACTGGCAACCAGCAAGAATCACCCCACCGGCGCCATCAAAGGCGTCATCAGTATGATCCGGCGTCTGGAGCAGGATTTTCCCGGATCCAGGATGGTGGTGGTCTTCGACGCCAAGGGCAAAACCTTCCGGCACGACCTCTATGAAGAGTACAAGGCTAACCGGCCACCGATGCCGGAGGATCTGGCCTGCCAGATCGAGCCCATTCACGAGATCGTGAAAGCCATGGGGCTGCCGCTGCTGACGGTGACAGGCGTTGAGGCCGACGATGTGATCGGCACCCTCGCCAACGAAGCGACCAGCAAGGGCATTGATGTGGTGGTTTCCACCGGTGACAAGGATATGGCGCAGTTGGTGAGCGATCACGTCACCCTGATCAACACCATGACCGAGACCCGGATGGATCGGGCCGGCGTGGTGGAAAAATTCGGCGTCACCCCGGAGCAGATCGTGGATTACCTGGCCCTGGTGGGCGACAAGGTCGACAACATTCCCGGCGTGAACAAGTGCGGCCCGAAAACCGCGGTAAAGTGGCTGCAAAATTACGAAAACCTGGACAACGTCATCGAACACGCCGATGAAATCAAGGGCAAGATCGGTGACTACCTGCGGGAAGCCACCGAAACCCTGCCCCTGAGTCGCGAGCTGGCCACCATCCGCACCGACGTGGAACTGGATTTTGGCCTGGAAGACCTGAAGCTTCGGGAACAGGATGACCAGCAACTGCTTGAGCTGTTCAAGGAGTATGAATTCCGCAGCTGGATTGCCGAACTGGAAGAAGGTCAAAACTCATCCTCCAGTAACACCCAATCCAGCGATGAAAAATCCAACCCGGAAACCGGCAGAAAAAACTACAGCGTCATCACCGATCAGAAAGACCTGGATCAATGGCTGGAACGCCTGAAATCGGCCGACCTGTTTGCCTTCGACACCGAAACCACCAGCCTCCGGTACATTGACGCCGAAATTGTGGGGGTCTCCTTCGCCATCAAACCGGGTGAAGCCGCCTATGTTCCCCTGGCACACGACTACATGGGCGCTCCCGACCAGCTGGACCGTGATACGGTGCTGGACCAGCTCAAGCCGCTGCTGGAGGACCCCGGCCTGGCCAAGGTCGGCCAGAACCTGAAATACGACAAGAACGTGCTGGCCAATCACGGCATTACCCTGG
>JAXHUV010000020.1:0-19600 GCA_034189445.1 Pseudomonadota bacterium | reverse complement strand
AGTCGTTGAAATCTGGTCGGCGTGGCAGGATTCGAACCTGCGACCCCTTCGTCCCGAACGAAGTGCGCTACCAAGCTGCGCCACACGCCGATCAACGGCCGGTATTATACGGATTTGCTTTGGTTTTACCAGCCCTCGGCGGATAAAAGGGCATCCGTAAATTTGCTGAGATTGTCGTAGATGGCAACGTCGGCGCCCGGGATGGGCCTGGCGTTCAGGTGGCGTTCGGTTTCCTTCCCATTGCCGGTTCGGACCAGTATCGGGCGGCAGGCTTCCGTGTGAGCGGCTTCCAGATCCTTGCGGCTGTCGCCGACCATGATGGCGCCCTGGAGAGAGGCCAGGTGATAGTGCTGGCGGATCTGTTCCAGTAGCCCGGTCAGCGGTTTGCGGCAGGCGCAGTGGTCGTCCGGATGGTGCGGGCAGTAGGCGATGAAGTCGATGCAGCCGCCCCGGGCTTCCACCAGACGCTCCAGCTTTTCGTGCATGGCGTCCAGGGCATCGGTGTCGTAATAGCCCCGGGCGATGCCGGACTGATTGGTGGCGATGGCGATGCGGTGGCCGGCATTACAGAGCCGGGCCACCGCTTCCATGCTGCCGGGAATGGGGTGCCATTCGTCCGCTGAGCAGATGTAATTGCCATCGTACTCATTGATGACCCCGTCCCGATCCAGAATGATCAGCATTGCTTTGCGCGTACTCCTGTGCTTGTTATCAGCCTGCCGTGGGCAGCAGGGAGATGTCGGCAACGCGCAGGAACAGGTTACGCAAACGGTTCAGCAGCGCCAGGCGGTTGTTGCGGATGGCGCTGTCGTCGGCCATCACCATCACCTCATCAAAGAAGTTATCCACCGGTTCCCGCAGGCTGGCCAGGGAGCTCAGAGCGCGGGCGTAGTCGCCGTTCTCGAACAGCGGCAGGACCTTTGCGGCCTGTTGGTCGACCTGCTCGGCCAGGGCTTTCTCGGCACTGTCCCGCAGCAGGCTGGCGTCGACGGTTTCACCGATGCTGTCACCGCCCTGCTTGGTCAGGATGTTCGAGACCCGCTTGTTGGCGCCGGCCAGGGCCTGCGCTTCGGGCAGCTGGCGGAAAGCTTCCACCGCTTTCACCCGGCGGTCGAAATCCAGCGGGCGAGTTGGACGGCGGGCGTGAACAGCCAGGTAAACCTCGGCACCGATGCCCTGCTCGTCATAATGGGCGCGGAAACGCTCGAGCATGTAGTCGACAACAGTGCTGGCGGTGTTCTGTTCGGTCAGCATCGTGAAGTTCTCTTCCGCCCACTGGCAGCAGGTTTGCAGATCCAGCGGTAGTTCCCGCTCGATGATGATCCGTAGCACACCCAGGGAGGCGCGGCGCAGGGCGAAGGGGTCACGGGTGCCGGAGGGCGGCTGGTTGATGCCGAACAGGCCGACCAGGGAATCCAGCCGGTCGGCGATGGCAAGGGCACAGCCGGTCAAAGTTGTTGGCAGGTCGTCGCCAGCGAAACGGGGCATGTATTGCTCGTTCAGCGCTTTGGCGACATCTTCCGGTTCGCCGTCGTTGGCGGCGTAGTACTGGCCCATAATGCCTTGCAGATCGGTGAATTCCAGGACCATTTCGGTAACCAGGTCGGTTTTCGCCAGCATGGCGGCACGCTCGGCCAGGGCTGGATCACTGTTAATGGCCTCGGCGATTTTCCTGGCCAGGGCAGCAACGCGTACGGACTTGTCGTAAATGCTGCCCAGTTTGTCCTGGAACACGATGGCCTTGAGGGCATCGATGCGATCCTCGAGCGTCGTTTTCCGGTCGGTTTGGTAGAAGAACGCAGCGTCGGACAGGCGGGGCCGGATCACTTTCTCGTTGCCGGAAACGACCTGGGACGGATCCTTGCTCTGGATGTTTGCGACGGTGATGAACAGCGGCAGCATCCGGTTGCTGGCATCCACGACGTGGAAGTACTTCTGATGTTCCTTCATGGAGGAGATCAGGGCCTCGGCGGGCACTTCCAGGAAGCGCTCCTCGAAGCGACCCAACAGGGGTACCGGCCATTCGTTCAGCGCGGTGACTTCGTCCAGCAGGTCTTCATCAATCACCGCCTTGCCACCGGCCTCACTGACGGCCAGTTCGGTCACGCCGGCACGGATCTGTTCCCGGCGCTCGGCGAAGTCGGCAATCACATAGCCTTCCTGCTTGAGGATGACTTCGTAATCGTTGGGCGTGGGCACGATCAGGGACTTCGGGCAATGGAAGCGATGGCCGCGGGTCTTGTTGCCCGGGGTCAGGCCCATGATCGGCGCTTCAATGATTTGGTTGCCAAACAGCATCACTACCCAGTGCACCGGACGCACAAATTCGATCCGGTGGGCGCCCCAGCGCATGCGCTTGGGAATCGGCAGGCCGGCGAGGGACTGTTGCACCAGTTCCGGCATCAGTTCCACGGTGGGCCTGCCCTGCTCCACGGTACGGTAGACCACCCAGGCACCCTTGTCGGTTTCCAGAGTGTCGAGCTGGTCCGGGGTAACGCCCAGGGAGGTTGCGAAGCCAGTCAGCGAGCGAGTCGGGTTGCCGGCGTCGTCAAAGGCCGCCTTGACGGCAGGGCCGCGTTTTTCCACCGACTTGTCCGGCTGGGCGTCCGCCAGATCCCGGATGCGAACAGCAAGGCGGCGTGGGGCGGCGAAGCTTTCAACCTTGCCGAATTCGATTCCGGCTTCTTCCAGACCCCGGGCAATGCCCTGGGTGAAGGCGTCAGACAGTGGCTTGAGGGCCTTGGGGGGCAGCTCTTCGGTGCCCAGTTCGACCAGAAAATCCTGTGTTGTCATGGTTACGCGTTCCCCTGTTCCTGCTGTGCCTTATTCGCTTTCTTGCTCTTGCCTTTCTTGCCTTTCTTGCTTTTCGCCTTGTTGTCGGCGGCCTCGGCGGCAGTGAGTGCTTCCTTACGCAATGCCGCGGGGGCAAGCGGGAAACCGAGCGAGCGACGGCTGTCGAAGTACGCCTGGGCGACGGCACGGGCCAGGGTGCGAACCCGCAGGATGAAGCGCTGACGCTCGGTTACCGAGATGGCATGGCGGGCGTCCAGCAGGTTGAAGGTGTGGGAGGCTTTGAGTACCTGTTCGTAAGCCGGCAGGGCCAGGCCGGCTTCGATCAGCCGGGCGCTTTCGCGCTCGTGAACGTCGAAGCTGTGGAACAGGAACCCGGTATCGGCGTGCTCGAAGTTGTAGGTGGACATCTCCACTTCCTGCTGGTGGAACACGTCGCCGTAGGTGACTACACCGCCGGGCCCTTCGGTCCAGACCAGGTCGTACACGCTGTCGACACCCTGCAGGTACATGGCGATTCGCTCAAGCCCGTAGGTGAGCTCGCCGGTGACCGGGAAGCATTCCAGGCCGCCGACCTGTTGGAAATAGGTAAACTGGGTCACTTCCATGCCGTTCAGCCAGATTTCCCAGCCCAGGCCCCAGGCGCCCAGCGTGGGGGACTCCCAGTTGTCTTCCACAAAGCGGATATCGTGCACCAGCGGGTCCAGGCCCAGGGCGCGCAGGGAGTCCAGGTACAGCTCCTGGATGTTGTCCGGCGACGGCTTCAGAACCACCTGGAACTGATAATAATGCTGCAGGCGGTTGGGGTTCTCACCGTAGCGGCCGTCGGTGGGGCGACGGCTGGGCTGTACGTAGGCGGCGTTCCAGGTTTCCGGCCCGATGGCCCGCAGGAAGGTGGCGGGGTGGAAGGTGCCGGCACCCACTTCCATATCCAGGGGCTGGAGCACCACGCAGCCGTGCTGCGCCCAGAAATTCTGCAGAGCCAGAATCAGGCCCTGAAAGCTCCCGAGATCTGGCGATGTCTGTTTTGTTGCCTTGTCTGTCACGACGGTTGCCTGCTGGTCAGTCTGTGTGTGGCGCCCCGGTTGTTCTTTGGGGGCATTCCGAAAAAGGGCGCATTATACGCGTGCCGGCTGTGTATTTCTAAGTCAGAAGAAGGTGAGGCCCACCTGGAACAGTTTTTCCACATCCCGGATGCGGGTTTTGTCCACCAGGAACAGGACCACGTGATCATCCGGCTGAATCCGGACGTGATCATGGGCGATCAGTACCTCATTGCGGCGGACGATGGCACCGATGGTGGTGCCTTCCGGCAGGTTGATCTCATCCAGCCGTCTGCCGACTACTTTTGAAGACCGGTGATCGCCGTGGGCAATGGCTTCGATCGCTTCGGCAGCGCCCCTACGCAGTGAGTGAACGTTCACAACGTCTCCCTTGCGAACATGGGTGAGAAGGCTGCCGATGGTGGTCTGCTGGGGCGAAATGGCCACGTCGATGTCGCCCCCCTGGATCAGGTCCACGTAGTCCGGGTTGTTGATCAGGGTCAGTACCTTACGGGCGCCCAGACGCTTGGCCAGTAGCGAGGCCATGATGTTGGCCTCATCGTCGTTGGTCACCGCGCAGAACACATCGGTATTCTCGATGTTTTCCTCCAGCAGTATCTCCTTGTTGGCGGCGTCGCCCTCCAGCACCACGGTTTTCCGCAGATGCTCCGAGAGCATGACGCAACGTTCGTGGTTCCGCTCCAGTAGCTTGACCTGGTAGTGGTTCTCGAGGGTATGGGCCAGCCTCTGACCGATATTGCCGCCTCCGCAGATAAAGATACGCTTGTAAGGTTTGACCAGCGGGTGCAGTTCGCTCATTACCGACTTGATGTGATCGCTGGCGGCAATAAAGAACACCTCATCACCGTCTTCAATAACGGTGTTGCCTTCGGGGATAATCGCTCTGTCCTTTCGGAAGATCGCCGCCACTCGGGTATCGACTTTGGGCATGTGGGTGCGCAGATAAGACAGTTCGCGCCCCACCAGGGGCCCGCCTAGAGTGGCGCGGATGGCTACCAGGCGAGTCAGTCCCTTGGAGAATTCCAGTACCTGCAGGGCACCGGGGTTTTCGATCAGCCGGGTAATATGGTTGGTTACCAGGTGTTCCGGGCTGATCAGAACGTCAATGGGAAAGCCCCGCAGGCTGTCGAGATCCCTGGCCTGGTCGCGCTGATAGAAAAGCTCGGGTTTTGCCAGGTAGGCGCTGGCGCGCACGCGGCTGATGGTGGTGGGGGTCTTGTACAGCAGTTTGGCCACCTGGCAGGCCACCATGTTGGTTTCGTCGCTGTTGGTGACGGCAATCAGCATATCGGCGTCTTCGGCCCCGGCCTGCAACAGCACTGAGGGATAAGACGCCTCGCCCTGGACCGTACGGATGTCGAGCCGGTCCTGCAACTCGCGTAATCGGGCACCATCGCTGTCTATAATGGTGATGTCGTTGGCTTCGTTGGCAAGGTTTTCGGCGAGTGTTCCGCCCACCTGGCCGGCACCGAGAATCAGGATTTTCATGGTTCGCGTTTCTCCAGCACGGCATAGAAGAAGCCGTCATGGCTGTCTGGATCGGGGAGTAGTTGCCGCCCCGCCCCCATATCGCGCCCCCAGTGAGCGTCTGGCTCAACGAGGATGGCTGTGGTCTGTTGCTTGCAGAACCGCTGAATTATACGGTGGTTCTCCTGGGGGAACACTGAACAGGTGGCATACACCAACCGGCCCCCGGGCTTCAGGATAGCCCAAATGGCGGCCAGTAATCCGAGCTGTAGGGCGGCCAGCGGAGTAATGTCGGATTCTCTGCGTAACAGTTTGATGTCCGGATGGCGGCGAATGACGCCGCTGGCACTGCAGGGAACGTCCAGCAGAATACGATCGAAGGCCTCGCCGTCCCACCATTGGCCGGTCGCGGCCGCGTCGGCCTGTTTCAGGGTGGCATTGAGGTCGAGGCGATCCAGATTCTCCTGTACCCGGGGCAGGCGGTCGGCGGATTCGTCAATGGCGACCACTTCCGCCAGCTCGCCACAGCTTTCCAGGATTGCACAGGTTTTGCCCCCCGGAGCAGCGCAGGCATCCAGAACTCTCTGGCCCGGCGCCAGATCCAGCAGGGTTGTGCATAGCTGCGCTGCTTCATCCTGCACGCTGACGGCGCCATCGGCGAACCAGGGCAGCCGGTCTACGGGTACGGGATTGGCCAGTTGAATGCCGTGGGGTGCGAAACGGGTGGGGCTCGCTTCGATACCGGCGTCTGCCAGCAGACCAAGATATTCAGCCCGACCAAAACGCAGGGCGTTTACCCGCAGGGTCATGGGTGCCTGGGCATTGTTGGCGGCCAAAATGTGTTGCCAGTCTTCGGGCCAGTTGTGGCGGAGCTTTTCCACCATCCACACCGGATGACTGAACCGGGCGGCGTCGTTCGCGGGTTCCGGCGCGCCTTCCCGCTCCGCGGCCCTGAGAACACCATTCACCAGCCCGGTGAGATGAGGCCTGTGCAGGGCCCGGCAGGCTTCAACGGTTTCATTGAGCACGGCGTAGGTGGCCTGCCGGCTGAAGCGTAACTGGAACAGGGCAACCAGTATCAGGTGATGGATGATGCGGTCCGGCTTGCGCAGCGGTTTCTTCAGCCGGCCATTGAGTTCGCCATCAAGCTGGTAAAACCAGCGGCAGGTGCCATAACAGAGCGCCTGCAGTTCGGGGCGCTCATTCGCGGGCAGGCGGCTAAGGGCCGGCGGCAGGCATTGGGACAGGGACTGGCCATTCTCCACTGCCAGCATTACGCCGGCGGCAATGGCGCGCATGGGGTCGTGGATAGGTTCGTGAATGGGTTCGTGAATGGGTTCGCGGGTGGGTTGTTGTCGGTCATCCATGTCAGCGTAGCTCCTGGCCGGGCATAAGCAGTTCCTTGCCGCCGTTGATCAGGTCGTTCACGCTCTGGGCGCGGGAGCCCGGGAGTTGCAGGCGGGTAATGCGCAGGGTTCCGTTGCCGCAGGCGATATCGATTCCCTCCCGGCCCCGTTGCACCACAGTACCAGGGGGCACGTCGCTGACTGCAACCAGAGCCCGGGCCTGGTGAATCCGGAGGCGTTGATCAGCCAGATCGGTGTAGGTGCCGGGCCAGGGATTGAAGGCGCGAACCAGCCGTTCGATGGCCGTGGCGTCAGCGCACCAGTCAATATGGCCTTCGGTCTTGCTCAGCTTGTTGGCGTAGCAGGCCAGGTCGTCGTTCTGCGGTTCTCCATTGAGCTCACCTTTCCGGAGAAGTTCCAGGGCCTTGACGATGGCCTTGCCGCCGAGCTCCGCCAGGCGGTCGTGGAGGCTGCCCCCGGTGTCGCTGTTATCGATAGCGGTCTGGGATTTCAACAGTATGGCCCCGGTATCCAGGCCTTCGTCCATTTGCATGATGGTGATCCCGGTTTCCGTATCGCCCGCCGCAATGGCCCTCTGGATGGGCGCCGCACCGCGCCATCGGGGCAGCAGCGAGGCATGGATGTTCAGGCAGCCGTGGGTGGGAATTGCCAGCACCGCTTTCGGAAGGATCAGGCCATAGGCGGCGACGATCATTACGTCCGGGTTCAGGTCGGCCAGTTGCTGTTGAGCCTGGGGTGTTTTCAGTGTTTCGGGCTGGAGGACCGGAATCTCGTGGTCCAGGGCCACCTGCTTGACCGGGCCTGGCTGCAGTTTTCGGCCACGGCCGGCGGGACGGTCCGGCTGGGAATAGGCGCCAACAATGGTGTGGCCCGCTGCAATCAGGGCCTTGAGAGCGGTTGCCGCGAAATCCGGTGTGCCAGCAAAAACAAGTCGCACGATGTTGTGATCTCTGTTCCGTTGTAATACGAAAAGACCGGGTCACGACCCGGTCCGGAATAATGTCTGGTTTTTACGCTCGCCTGCCGCCCGATCAGGCACTTTGCTTGTGCAGTTTCTCCAGTTTCTTGCGAATGCGGTTGCGCTTGAGCGAGCTGAGATAATCAACGAACAGTTTGCCGTTCAGGTGGTCAATCTCATGCTGAATGCAGACCGCCAGCAGGCCTCTGGCCTCCAGTTCGAACGGTTTTCCGTCCCGGTCCAGCGCTCGTATCATGCAGTGTTCGATGCGTTCAACGTCTTCGTAGAATCCGGGTACTGACAGGCAGCCCTCCTGCATGGCTTCCCGTTCACCGTCCAGCACTTCCACCTCGGGGTTGATAAACACCCGCGGTTCACTCTTGTCCTCGGACAGATCCATAACGATGATCTGCTTGTGAACGTTTACCTGGGTTGCCGCGAGGCCAATACCGGGCGCCTCGTACATGGTCTCGAACATGTCGTCGATCAGCTTGCGGTCGGCGTCTGTTACCTCCTCCACCGGCTTGGCAATGGTGCGCAGACGGGGATCCGGGTATTCGAGAATCTCTAGTATCATGGTACGGTCTTTTCGCCTGTATGTCAGGATGCCCGCAAGATGATGCGGGCATCTCTTTTATCGTTTAACGTTTAGCGTTTAGCGTTTAACTTTCATACCGTTCACTTTGCTATTTTTTTTGTAGCAGCGTGAAACGGATCTCCGAAATGCGACAGCGTACTGCGCAAATTCCCACCCTGGCTCTACTATTATCAGTGCAGGGATCCAGCCTTCAACGGTTGGACGGGTTATCAATGAGCTTGCGGTTATTATCCAACAATTCGCCGATTGAGTACAAACTGATCAGTTAATGGTTAACATCTTTCAGCGCTGGGATAGAACTTGCTGGAACAACAAAAGATAACATCACAATTTCGAGACTTCTTCTATAGTAACTGGAATAACAACGTAATAAGCTTCAGGTAACTGACTGCATCCCGACAGAATGCAAAGAATCAAGGCACGCGATCAAGGACTTACACAATGAGGAAACTGCTGTACGCTCTGGCAGCAACTACGCTGCTTATAACCTCCTGGGCCCATGCCGCACCGGAGCTGCGGTCCGATCATCCCGAGCGTTACACCGTTGTGAAGGGTGACACACTCTGGGACATTTCGGCCCGTTTTCTGAGCAATCCCTGGTACTGGCCGGAAATATGGCATGTAAACCCGCAGGTCGCCAATCCTCACCTGATTTATCCCGGTGATCGCCTGGCCCTGGTCTATATTGATGGTAAACCCCGTATTACCAAGGTCGCCAGCAACGACGTGGTGAAGCTGTCGCCGAAGGTTCGTTCCGAGCCTATCGATACGCCAATCCCGGCCATTCCGCTGGATGCCATCGGCAGCTTCCTCACCGACACCCGCATTGTCAGCCCGGAACAGATCAATGGCGCCCCCTATGTTCTGGAGGGTGAAGATGGCCGGATTATCACGGGTGCCGGCGACAAGCTCTACGCTCGCGGTAAGAAGCCCGCGGACAAGGTGGGCATCTTCCGTCGCAGCAAGGAGTTTCGCGATCCGGACACCGGCGAATTCCTCGGCCTTGAAGCTCGCAGTATTGCCCGTGGTGACGTGGCCCGGGAAAACGGCGACGTGCTGACCGTAAACCTGACCAGCTCCAGCGAAGAAGTTCGCATTGGCGACCGGCTTCTGGTGAGCGAGGATCGTCGTCTGACCACCAACTTTGTGCCCAGTGCTCCCCGGGAGGACATTGAGGGGCAGATGATTTCGGTTGATGGCGGCGTGAGCCAGATCGGTCAGTTTGATGTGGTTGCCATTAACCGTGGTACCCGTGAAGGACTGGAAGCCGGTAACGTGATGGCCGTTCTGAAAAGCGGCAATCTGGTTCGCGATCCGGTGACCGGAGAAACCATCGAACTGCCCTCCGAGCGAGCCGGGCTACTGATGGTTTTCCAGGCTTATGAAAAAATGAGCTATGGGTTGGTGTTGCAGGCCAGTCGGGTTTTGACGGTGGGTGACAAGGTTACCAACCCCTGATTGACTGAATACCGATAGACGCAAGGGCCGGACCAGGAAAATCCGGCCTCGCTATTTTCAAGGACGATGCCGTGTTCTGCTCTTCCACAGCCCAATGGCTGTTTCTGACTTGCCTGCCAAACGTTGGCCGTACCCGTCGGCGTGAACTGCTGACAGAATTCCCTGATCTGCCCCAGTTGCTCTCATTGAATGCTGCAACCTTGCGGGCCATGGGCATGGCTGCAGACGCCGTGGCTGCGATCCAGGCCTGGCAACAGCAGGATGATGCTCATCCGGTGATTCGTGAAGTCCGGACCATAACGCACCAGTGTCGCAAGCATGGCATCGGTATTCTGGCCTGGCCGGAAAGCCATTACCCGGAGCAGCTTCGGCACATTCACGATGCGCCCCTGGTACTTTATACCCTGGGTGATACGGGGCTTCTGGCCCGGGACCAGATTGGCATTATCGGCAGCCGCAAGGCTACTCGGGCCGGCCTGGACCATGCCCGACGGTTTGCGGAGGAACTCAGCGCCCGGGAATTGCTGGTGACCAGCGGCCTGGCGTTGGGCATCGATGGTGCTGCCCACGCGGGTGCGCTGGATGCCGGGTTTCCGACAATGGCGGTGGTTGGCTGCGGCCTGGACCGCACCTACCCACACCAGCACAGGCGCCTTGGCGAGCGGGTTATCGCCGATGGGCTGATGATTTCCGAGTATCCCCCTGGTACGCCGGCAAGAGCCGCGCACTTTCCCCAACGCAACCGGATTATCAGCGGCCTGAGCCGTGGGGTACTGGTGGTGGAGGCGGGTCTGCGCAGTGGCTCCCTGATCACCGCCCGGATGGCGCTGGAACAGGGGCGGGAAGTATTCGCTATTCCCGGCTCGGTGCACAGCCCGGTTGCCCGTGGCTGTCACCATCTGATCAAGCAGGGCGCCCGCCTGGTGGAAACCGTGGACGACATTCTGGAGGAACTGGGTGCCTGGTGGTCCCCGCCGCTGACCGCCGAAACGGCTGACACCTCTGAGCCGGAGCAACCAGGGAATGGGCCGCTGGCCGGTCTGGACAGCCGGGAAATCGCGGTATTTGAGGCTTTAGGGTATGATCCACAATCAACCGATGCACTGAGTTCAGCAACCGGTCTTCCCGCCGACCAGCTCATGCAGTCCCTGTTGCTTCTTGAGTTGCAGGGGCTGGTTAGTTCGGCTCCGGGGGGCTATCAGAAAGTCGCGTGAAACCGGTGTGAACATCTACCCTGATCAATTCCGAAAGAGCCCCATGTCCAATTCCCATCCTCTTTCCGACTGGCAATTACATTGTGCCCGCCGCACGGTTTTCGGTGGCGGTGTGATCGCCTATCCCACAGAAGCTGTCTGGGGCCTGGGTTGTGACCCCTGGGATCAGGAGGCGGTGGAGCGGATTCTGGAGCTGAAGCAGCGCCCGGTCGAAAAAGGCGTGATTCTGGTGGCTTCGTCCGTTGCCCAGATCCGCTTCCTGCTGGATCCCCTGCCCCTGCCGCTTCAGGCCGAAGCCGAGCATCTCTGGCCTGGCCCGGTGACCTGTCTGCTGCCAGACCTTGAGCAGCAGATTCCGGAATGGGTCCGTGGAAAACATGGTTCCGTTGCCGTCCGGGTCAGCCAGCACCCTGTGGTTTGTGCCCTCTGTGACGCCACGGGAATGCCCCTGGTCTCGACATCCTGCAATCCCGCCGGGCGTCGGCCAGCCCGGCATATCTGGCAGGTCCGGGGCTACTTTGGCAAGCAGCTTGACTGGATCGTGCCCGGGGCGCTGGGCGGTGATCGCAAACCCAGTCGTATTATTGATATTGTCAACGGTCAGCAACTTCGTTAGGAGCGTTTATGCCACAGCAACCCGATAGCCAGGCGGTAAAACAGTATCTTCTGGGATTGCAGGAGTCCATCTGCAGCCGGCTGGAGGCTGTCGATGATGGTGCATCTTTCATCCGGGATGTCTGGGACCGCCCGGAAGGTGGCGGTGGTGTCAGCCGCGTGATCATCCAAGGCAGCGTGTTCGAGAAAGGCGGGGTCAATTTCTCCCATGTGACGGGGGACACCATGCCGGCCTCGGCCACGGCCCATCGTCCGCACCTGGCCGGTGCCCCGTGGCAGGCCATGGGGGTGTCGCTGGTTATCCACCCCAACAACCCCTATGTGCCTACCTCCCACGCCAACGTCCGATTTTTTATTGCCACCCCGAAGAACGGTGAGCCGGTGTACTGGTTTGGTGGCGGCTACGACCTAACGCCTTACTACGGTTTCGAGGAAGACTGTGTGCACTGGCACAGGACAGCCCGCGCCGCCTGTGAGCCGTTTGGAGAGGATATCTATACAGGTTTCAAAGACTGGTGCGACGACTACTTTTATCTGAAACACCGGGATGAGCCCCGGGGTGTCGGCGGTCTGTTCTTTGATGACCACAACACTGGCGACTTCGAGCAGGATTTCGGCCTGATGAAAGCCGTTGGTGACAGCTATATAGAAGCCTATGAGCCCATCGTCCGACGCCGGATGGATCACCCTTTCGGTGACCGCGAGCGGGATTTTCAGCTATACCGCCGTGGGCGCTACGTGGAATTCAATCTGGTCTATGACCGGGGCACCCTGTTTGGCCTGCAATCCGGTGGCCGAACGGAATCCATACTGATGTCCCTGCCGCCCCTGGTGCGCTGGGATTACAACCGGACCGCAGAGCCAGGCTCGGAGGAAGCCCGGCTTACAGACTATTTCCTGACTGGCCGGGACTGGCTGGAGACCCAACATGACTAACGATCTCTACGCGGTTGTTGGCAACCCCATCAGCCACAGTAAATCGCCCCGGATTCACAGCCTGTTTGCCAGCGAAACTGGTGAGCCGGTGGAATATACCGCTATCCAGGCACCGCTGGATGATTTCGCTGGCACCGTGAAGCAATTCTTCGATCGGGGCGGAAAAGGCCTGAATGTGACCCTGCCGTTCAAGGAAGAAGCCTGGAAGCTGGCGGGTCGCCGGACCGAACGGGCCGAGAAGGCTGGCGCAGCCAATACCCTGTTCCTGGATGACGATGGCACGCTCAGCGCCGACAATACCGACGGCTGCGGTATTGTCCGGGATCTTGTTGCCAATCATGGTGTCGCTCTGAAAAAGGCACGCATTCTGGTGCTGGGTGCCGGCGGCGCGGTTCGTGGCGTTCTGGGCCCGATCCTGGCGGAGCATCCTGCCTCGATAACCATTGCCAACCGGACAGTCGCCAAGGCTGAAGCCCTGGTTGACCTGTTTACTCCCGTGGCGGGCGAGCCCCGGCTTTCGGCCTGCGGATTCGAACAGCCTTGCGAGCCTTTTGATTTAATCATCAATGGCACCAGTGCCAGCCTCCAGGGCGATTTGCCACCACTGTCACCGAAGGTGATTGCACGTGGAACCGTGATCTACGACATGATGTATTCTCTGCAGACCACCACCTTCAATCAGTGGGCACTTGAACAGGGCGCACAGATTGTCCATGACGGGCTTGGTATGCTGGTGGAGCAGGCGGCGGAATCCTTCCGGATCTGGCGCGGCATCAGCCCTGCCACCCGGCCTGTGATCGAGGAATTGCGTAACGACTGAGCTGCTGGTCGCGGATTGGGCTATGCTCAGGGTCAACATTCCGTAAGGATTTTCGATGGATATTCTTACCCTTGTGGGGCTTGTGGCTGGTGTCCTGATCGTCATTCTGGCGATGCTGGCCAACGCGTCTTTCCTGACCTTCCTGAACCTTCCGGGCCTTGCCATTGTGCTGGGCGGAACCTTTGCTGTCACCCTCGTCAAGTTCCGCATGGCGTCGGTGATGAGCGCCTTCCGCCTGGCCTTGTCTGCCGCCTTTACCGACCGCATGGCGCAGCCAGCGGAGCTGATCCGGGAAGTGGGCTCGCTGGCGATGATGGTTCGGAAAGAGGGCATCCTGGGGCTGGAAAATCACCAGACCGACAATGATTTCCTGCAGAAAGCCATCAATTTCTGTGTCGACGGCCACCCGCCGGAGCTGGTCGAAGAAGCGCTCGCCCAGGAAACCCAGCAGACCGCCGAGCGATACGAAGTGGCCGAGCGGGTGTTCCGGGGTATCGGCGAATCGGCCCCGGCCATTGGTATGCTGGGCACCCTGGTGGGGCTGGTACAGATGCTCAATACCCTGGATGATCCCTCCTCCATTGGCCCGGCCATGGCCATTGCCCTGCTGACCACTCTCTACGGCGCGTTTATTGCCCAGCTGATCGCCCTGCCCCTGGCCGACAAGCTGCAGTTGAAAGCCGAGGATGAGGCCCGGAACCAGATGCTGATTATCACCTCCATCAAGAACATCATGCGCGGTGAGAATCCCCGGGTGATGACCGAACTGCTGTCCTCGTTCGTGACGCCCGAACAACGTACCGGCCTGGCGCCGGAGCGGGAGGCCTGAGGCTTTGGAACTGGTCCAGAAGAAAAACAGGAAGCGTCTGCGGAACCAGACACCGGCCTGGATCGTCACCTTTGCCGATCTGGCCACCCTGCTGCTGACTTTTTTCATCCTGCTGCTATCGTTTGCCGAAATGGACATTGAGAAGTACCGGGCCATGGCCAATTCCATGGCGGTTGCCTTTGGTTCCAGCCCTGCCCTGGCCGAGGGTATCGGTGGCTCCCCGCTGACCATGATTGAACCGGATAGGGTATCCCTTCCCGAGCCAACAGAATCCCAGACACGGGAGCCCGAGTTCATTGATGAGCGGGTCAAGGGTGCCGCGCCCACCCGGATTCCGGGCGGTGTGATCGATCTGGCAAGCCGGATGATCCGGGAGCTGGAGTCCGAGGTGGCTTCGGAAGCCCTGAGTGTCAATTACGATCAGAACCAGGTGGTGATCCGCTTCTCCGAGGAGGCTACCTTTCGATCCGGTGAGGCCGCCATCAAGCCCGAGATGATTCCGATCATCGAACGGGTGGTCAACGTGCTGTCCGCCTGTACCGGCGATGTCCTGGTGTCCGGCTACACCGATGACCGGCCCATTTCCAGCGATCGCTACCGCTCCAACTGGGATCTTTCGGCGGCCCGTGCCGTGTCCGTGGTGCACGAGCTGGTGATGAACCGCCAGGTACCGGCTGAGCGCGTGGTGGCGGCCGGGCGTGCCGAGACCAACCCGTTGGCGCCCAACGACACCCCGGAGAACCGCGCCCTGAACCGTCGGGTGGAAATCGCCATTCGCAACCCCGAATGCAACGACGAGGTGCCCACGGGCGACCTGCCCGTCGAAATCGTGCCCTGAGGCTTATATCTTAGGCGCAGCTTCTCATGCGCAATCCATATAACTGCCCTGCTTTGAGGGCCTTATACTGTGCGGGATAATTGACTGGCACAGCGAAGTGAGAAAGCAACCATGAGTGGACCGGACAAGCCGAAAGTCATTGGCGAAGAATGGAGCGATGAACGGGTCAGGAGTTTTCTGGATATCCGCCCCTGGGATGCCGCGGAGAATGCCGACTACAATGCCCTACTGAAGGCCTACCGGGCCATGCGGGCGGAAGATTTCGACCGTTTTATCGGATTTTTCGTTGCCGAAGGTCGGGATCTGAATGCCGCTGGCCCGGACGGGGAAACCATTCTGGACCTGATTGCCCGGCATCGCCGCAGCCTGGATTATGCCAGGACCTTGGAAAAGGCCGGTGCCAAAAAAACGACCGCAGCCGGGAACTGATCCCGGCGCGGCCATGTGTTGTTGCCTGAGGTTGTCGGCGTTTATTGCACGTCGACTTCAATGGCCTTGGGCGCTTTCGGTTCGGCTTTCTGGAGCGTCAGGGTCAGCATGCCGTCCTTGAAGTTGGCCTTCACGCTGTTTTCATCGACATTGTCCGGCAGCGTAAAGCGGCGCAGGAAACTGCCATAGAAACGCTCTATCCGGTGGTGCTTCTTGTCCTCGTTTTCCTCTTCCTGTTTGCGCTCACCCTGGATAGTGAGGACGCCGTCATCCACGGTCACCTTCACATCGTCCTTGGACATGCCCGGTAACTCGGCCTCGACGGTAAAGGCCTGGTCGGTTTCCTTGATATCCACCGCCGGAGCCCAGTCACTGCGGCTGAACAGGTCCTTGCCTTCCCGCTCGCCGGCCCGGGTCAGCCCGAACATCCGGTTGTAGCGGTTCATCAGGTCTTCGAACTCATTGATCGGATTCCAGCGTGTCAGATTGCTCATAGTCATTCCTCCTTGTTACGAAAACGAATCTGAAAGTGTGTTATCAGCTTCGCTCGCGGAACAGCTCCATGCCAGTGGTGGCAACCGGCCGGTTATCCGTGAGCATCTGCTGTTCCAGAGTGTAGGAGCTCCCGGCGGGTTTTCAAGGGCGGGTGTGGTTGAAATTTGACCGGCATCAATCCGGCCGACCTCGGTTCAGTCCACGCTTGTGCTACTCCTGCCCGGCTTCGCTGAGGTACTCATCCTTGAGCTTCACGTAATTGGCAGCCGTGTATTTGAAGAACCCTTTTTCCTGATCGGTCAATGGCCGGGCCTGTCTGGCCGGTGATCCCACATACAAGTAGCCGGATTCCAGGGTTTTGCCAGGCGGCACCAGACAACCAGCTGCCACAATCACCTCGTCCTCCACCACGGCCCCATCCATAATGATGCAGCCCATGCCGACCAGCACCCGGCTACCAATGGTGCAGCCATGCAGCAATGCCTTGTGGCCGACGGTCACATCGTCGCCCAGGGTGAGGGGATAGCCGCCCGGGTTATAATCACTGGCGTGAGTAATATGAAGTACCGAACCATCCTGGATGCTGCACCGGTGCCCGATACGAATTTTATGCATATCGCCACGCACCACGGTCATCGGCCAGATGGAAACATCGTCGCCGGTTTCGACATCGCCAATCACCACTGCAGCTGGATCTACCCAGGCCCGTTCCCCAAAATCTGGCGTGATACCCTTGTGTGAACGTATATTCGTCATTACATAGTACCTGTTAAGGATTTACCCGGAGGCCCGGGGTGCCTGTGGGGGATGCCCTTCCAAAACTGTGCGGAGCCATGGATGGCGGAGCCCAAGCGTCACAAGGATGTGCCGTAAGGAGCGTGTTTTGGAAGGGCATCCCCCACAGGTACCTGCCCCGAGGTCTGACGAAACGAAACTACCTGAGATTTTACTGGCTGAGAAGGGGACCTATGAATAACCCGTTACTGACTGACCACCTGTTGCCGAAGTTTGACCATGTCCGCACCGAACACATGGAAACGGCAATTGACCAGATTCTCAGTGAAAACCGCACGAAAATCAGCCAGCTGGCCGATCAGGAAGACCCCACCTGGGAAACCCTCGCCCAGCCCATGCAGGCCATGGAAGACAAATTGAGCAATGCCTGGTCGGTGATTTCGCACCTGAACGGCGTGATGAATAACGACGAGCTGCGCAAGGTGTATAAGAACTGCCTGGAGAAACTCACCGAATACAGCACCGAGGTGAGCCAGAACGCGGCTCTGTGCAACGCCTATAAAAAGCTGGCCGGGCGGGAGGATTTCAAGAACCTGAATGAAGCCCAGCGAAAGTCCGTGGAAAACACCCTCCGGGATTTCCATTTGGGTGGTGTGGACCTGCCGGAAGACAGGAAAAAGCAGTACGCCGAGCTGTCACGGGAGCTGTCCGAGTTATCCAACAGGTTCAGCGACAACGTGCTGGACGCGACCCAGCACTGGTTCAAACACATCACCAATGTGGGTGAACTCGCGGGCGTGCCAGAGACTGCGATCGAAAGCGCCAAACAGGCTGCCCGCCAGAAAGATCTGGAAGACTATGTGATTACCCTGGATTTCCCCAGTTTCTTCCCGGTCATGACCTACTGCGACAACCGGGATCTGCGCCGGGAAGTCTATGAGGCCTTTGTGACCCGTGCCTCCGACCAGGGCCCGGATGCCGGCCAGTGGGACAACACCCCGGTGATGGCGAAAATCCTCAAGCGCCGCCATGCCCAGGCCAAGCTGTTGGGCTTTGACAACTACGCCGAGCGCTCCCTGGCGACCAAGATGGCCCGCAGCAGCGACGAGGTGCTGGATTTCCTGAACCAGCTGGCAGCCAGGTCCAAGCCCCAGGCCGAGAAAGAGTTTGCCGAGCTGAAGGCGTTCGCCAAGGAGGAATATGGTGCGGAGGCGTTACAGGCCTGGGATATCGGCTATTACAGCGAGAAGCTTCGCCAGAAGCGCTATGACATTTCTCCGGAAACCCTGCGCCCCTGGTTTCCGGTGA
The DNA here is from genome assembly GCA_034189445.1 of Pseudomonadota bacterium. Classification (GTDB taxonomy): domain Bacteria; phylum Pseudomonadota; class Gammaproteobacteria; order Pseudomonadales; family Oleiphilaceae; genus Marinobacter. The sequence goes on along the minus strand of JAXHUV010000020.1, from coordinate 1,679 downwards.
ACAAAGTGGTGCCCGGGCTGTTCCGGGTGGCGGCGAAGCTGTTCGACGTACAGATTGAAGCCCATCCGGAAGTAGAAACCTGGCACGAGGACGCAACCGCCTACTGCATCAGCCGCAACGGCGAGCCCCTGGCCTGGTTCTACCTGGATCTGTATGCCCGCCAGGGCAAACGTGGCGGCGCCTGGATGGCCGATTGCCGGGTGCGCTGGCGCAACCTCCGTGGCCAGCTGCAGCTGCCGGTAGCCTTCCTGACCTGCAACTTCACACCGCCGGTCAACGGCAAGCCGTCGCTGCTGACCCACGATGAAGTCACTACGCTGTTCCACGAGTTCGGCCATGGCCTGCACCACATGCTGACCCAGGTGGACGTACTGGATGTTTCCGGTATTAACGGCGTCGCCTGGGACGCAGTTGAGCTGCCCAGCCAGTTCCTGGAAAACTGGTGCTGGAATCCGGAGTCCCTGGGCCTGATTGCCTCGCATCATGAAACCGGGGAACCGCTGCCGGAAGACCTGCTGCGGAAACTTCTGGCGGCCAGGAATTTCCAGTCCGGCATGGCCATGGTGCGCCAGCTGGAGTTCTCCCTGTTCGACTTCCGCCTGCACGCGGAATTCACCGGCGAAGCGCCCACCAACCCGCTGGACATGCATCGCAAGGTGCGCAGCGAGATTGCCGTGGTGCAAGCACCGGAATTCAACCGCTTCCCCAACGCCTTCTCGCACATCTTCGCCGGTGGCTACGCGGCTGGCTACTACAGCTACAAGTGGGCGGAAGTGCTGGCGGCCGATGCCTTCTCCCTGTTCGAGGAAAAAGGCATTTTCGACCCGGAAACCGGTAAGGCCTTCCTCCACAATATTCTGGAGAAAGGCGGCTCGCAGGAGCCCATGGAACTGTTCAAGGCCTTCCGGGGGCGGGAGCCGCAGGTGGATGCGTTATTGAAACAGACCGGCATCACGGGCGAAGCTGCCTGACGACAACCAGTGCCCAAATTTACGGGAGTTTTAATATGGCGAGTCCAAAACGTTTTATCGCCGGCGCCGTCTGCCCCCGCTGCGCGGAGATGGACAAGATCATGATGTTCACCACCGACGACGGTGACCAGGTACGCGAGTGCGTGGCCTGCGGCTTCACCGACGCGGTGTCCGACGCCGGGCAGCCGGTCAATCCAGAGCTCGAGACGCGGGTAAACAAGCGCGGGAACGAGGATGATCATACTGTTAAACCGGTTGTGTTTTTCAAGGCATCCGCGGGCGACGAGCAGTAGGCGATCCTTCAGGTTTTCAGTTTGTTTGTACCACCCCGGCCGGAACCCAGGGAAAATCGGATGTGATTCCTTACCAACAGGTTTTCCCAGTAATGCCGCATCCAGTCCCAGGTGACGTTGTTAACCTGTTCGACGAAGGGGTCGAGGTTGAGCTCGTAATAGTCCGGCGTGCCTGCTATCTGTAACAGGGTCACAGTGAGTGAATCGTCCAGCTCATTGGCAAAGGGCTCGCCAATAATGCGATGGGCCAGAAGGTTAGCACGAGTTGCCTCTATATCCACCAGTTCACTGGCTCGGGTGCAGCGGTTGTTTTCGTACATTTCTTCCATCAGCCGATGGCAAAGGTAGGCGCGGATCAGCAGGCCATCGAGGCCGTCATAACGGACCAGAAGCGCCGACGGCTGGGTGAAATACC
>JAXHUV010000002.1:0-27453 GCA_034189445.1 Pseudomonadota bacterium | reverse complement strand
TCGGTGTGGTTGATAAAGCATGACCAGACGACGATCCGGCCAGGCATCGTGTGCAGCCCGGATAACGGCCTCCACTTCCGTGGGGTGGTGGCCGTAATCGTCGACCAGCGTCACCGTGCCCCTGGATGTCTGGTAATCGCCGTAAACCTGGAACCGGCGCCCGACACCGGCAAATCCGGCCAGCCCGCGGCAGATCGCGTCATCGGCGACGCCTTCGTCCGTGGCCACGGCAATGGCCGCCAGCGCGTTCAACACATTGTGCCGACCCGGCATTTTCAGCTCGACTGTCATATCACTCCGCCCGGCCGGGCGCTTCACCACAAAGTGGGTCCGCAGACCATCGGAGTTGATGCTTTCGGCACGGTAATCCGCATCCGGGTTTTCGATACCGTAGGTAATCATCGCCCGGGAAATCCGGGGGATGATCTCCTGAACGTAACCGTCATCCACACACATCACTGCGACGCCGTAGAACGGGAGGTTGTGCAGGAAGTCCACAAAGGTCTGTTTCAGTTTTTCGACATCACCACCGTAGGTGTCCATGTGGTCGGCTTCGATGTTGGTCACCACCGATATCACCGGCGTCAGATGCAGGAAGGAGGCATCGCTCTCATCGGCCTCCGCCACCAGATAGCGGGAACCGCCCAACTGGGCATTGGTTCCAGCGCTATTCAGCTTGCCACCGATGACAAAGGTCGGATCCAGCCCCGCTTCTCCGAGAATGGACGCGATCAGGCTGGTGGTCGTGGTCTTGCCATGGGTGCCGGCCACCGCGATTCCGTGACGGTAGCGCATTATTTCCGCCAGCATTTCCGCCCTGGGCACGATCGGGACCCGACGGTTGCGGGCAGCCGTGATTTCCGGGTTGTCTGAAGCCACCGCCGAGGAAACCACAACAACATCAGCGCTGGCACTGTTCTCTTCCCGGTGGCCGATCCGGACATCAACGCCCATCGCCTTGAGGCGATCGGTGACAGCCCCCTCTTTCAGATCCGAGCCAGAAACGTCGTAGCCCTGGTTCTTGAGAACCTCGGCGATACCGCTCATTCCCGCACCACCAATTCCCACAAAATGGATGTGACGAATCCGGCGCATTTCAGGCACCTGGTAGACCAGGGGGGGATTGGTTGCATCAGCCATTGGCGGCCTCCAGACAGTAATTCACGACTCTCTCCGTTGCATCGGGACGGGCCAGCGTTCGCGCGGCCTTTGCCATATCGGTTACCCGGTCGCGATCCCGGGCCAGATCACCCAGGGTTTCCGCCAGCACCGCCGGGGTCATTTTTGCCTGGGGAATCAGGATGGCCGCCTTAGCCGCTACCATCTGTTGCCCATTTTTAGTCTGGTGGTCGTCCACGGCGTGGGGAAATGGCACCAGTACGGCGCCGATACCCACGGCACACAATTCAGAAACCGTCAGCGCGCCGGACCGGCACAGCACCAGATCCGCCCATTGATAGGCCTCGGCCATGTCCTTGATAAACGGCTCCACGCTGGCCTCAACCCCGTGTTGCTCATAGACCTGCCGGGCAGTATCGGCGTGGCGCTCACCACATTGATGACGGACCACCGGCCGATCGGTTTCATGCAACATGGCCAGGGCCTCGGGCAACTGCTCGTTGAAGACCTGGGCGCCAAGACTGCCGCCGATCACCAGCAACCGGAGAGCTCCTACGCGCCCCGCCAGCCGTTGCTCCGGCGCTGCCATTTCGACCAGGTCCTCCCGGACCGGGTTTCCTGTGCAGCGGGTAATGACTTTGGGCCCGAAACTTCCCGGGAATGCTTCCAGAACGGTTTCGGCAAACCTCACCAGAATCCGGTTGGTCATTCCGGCTATGGCGTTCTGTTCATGAATCACCAGCGGTGCTCTGGTCAACCAGGCTGCCACACCGCCGGGCCCGGTAACAAAGCCACCCATGCCCACCACGCAGTCCGGCCGGATTTGGCGCAGAATGCTGAAGGCTTCGCCCAATGCCCGCATCAGCCGGAACGGGGCCAGCACCAGCGCAAGCTTGCCCTTGCCCCGTAAACCGGAAATATGTATCAGTGACAGCGGAATATCGGTTTCCCCGATCAACCTCTGCTCCATTCCGCCACTGGCGCCGAGCCAAAACACCTGGTGACCACGGGCCTCAAGTGCCCGCGCAGTCGCCAGGGCCGGGAAAACGTGGCCCCCGGTGCCACCAGCCATTATCAGGAAGCGACGATGCTCAGTCATACACCGCACCTCCCCGCGTCTTTGAGCCGGCTTTTTCACGGGCCAGTTTTTCCTGATCAAGACGCTCCATTTCCACGCGGGCCAGAACGCCAATGCAGATGCAGGTAACCATCAGGCTGGATCCGCCGTAGCTTACCAGTGGCAGGGTCAGCCCCTTGGTTGGCAGAAGGCCGGTACTGACCGCCATGTTGATCCCTGCCTGCAGGCCGATCAGCAAAGTCAGGCCATAGGCGAAACAGGCGCCAAACGGCATGTCCGCTTTCTCTGCCCGGCGGGCAATAACGAAGCCGGCCACCACCAGCAGGGTGAAAAGGCCGAGCACCAGCAGTGACCCGAAGAGACCGAACTCTTCGGCGATAATGGCGAAGATGAAGTCGGTATGGGCCTCCGGGAGATAGAACAGTTTCTGGATGGAGTTACCGAGCCCTACGCCGGCCCAGTCACCACGGCCAAAGGCAATCAGCGACTGGGTCAACTGGTAACCACTGTCAAACTGGTCTTTCCAGGGATCGAGATAGCTGACCACCCGTTTCAGACGATAGGGCTGGGTAACGATCAGGATGGCGCCAAACACCACCAGGGTACCGATCAGGGGTACAAACCGGCTAAGCCGCACACCGCTCAGGAAGATCATGCCCGCCGCCGCCGTTACCAGCACCACAGTGGCACCAAAGTCCGGCTGAATGACCAGCAGAACCGATGCCAGACCAAGTACAAACAACGGCTTGAGGAATCCAGCCCAGGTATTGAGTAACTCATCCCGGCGCCGCACCACGTACCCCGCCAGGTAAGCAATCAGACAGAGCTTCGCCACCTCGGAAACCTGGACGTTAAACAGACCAAACGGGATCCAGCGGGTGGAACCATTGACTGTCCGGCCCAGCGGCGTAAGCACCAGAACAAGGGCCAGCAGGCCGATGCCCAGAAGCAACCAGCCGCTGCGTTCCCACCAGGCCACCGGAACATTGACGGCGACCAGCGCCAGCAGGCAACCAAGACCGGCAAACATCAGCTGGCGAATCACATAATGGTAGCTATTACCCAGGGTTTCGGCGGCCATATCCATGGACGCCGAGGAAATCATGACAACACCGATCACCAGCAATGCGACCGAACTGATCACCAGCATCGGCAGTGGCTGAATCTCGCCCAGCCATTGCGTCCGGTTCTGAAGGGAAAGATCTGAGTGCATCACAGAGCCTCCACCAGAAAACGGAACTGGTCACCGCGATCGAGATAATCACGGAACATATCAAAGCTGGCGCAGGCCGGCGAAAGCAATACCCGATCCCCGGGCACCGCCAGCTCCGCGGAACGGGAGACTGCCTCGGCGAGGTTGCCCATCCGGTGAACCGGAATACCGCTGCCCAGCACAGCGGCGATGGCCGGCGCATCACGACCGAGCAACAGTACGGCCCGGCAATGCAGGGCAATGGGCGCTTCCAGGGCGGTAAAATCGGCACCTTTGCCGTCACCACCGGCGATCAGAACGACTTTGCCACTGTCCGGTGCGAGGCTTTCAATGGCAGCTACCGTAGCTCCGACATTGGTTCCCTTGGAATCGTTGATGAAATCCACGTCGTTCAGCCGGCGCACGAACTCGCAGCGATGCGGCAGGCCCGGAAATTCACGGGCAACCGCCAGCATCACATCCATGGGCAGGCCGGCGGCATGGCCCAGTGCCAGAGCGGCCATCACGTTGCTGATATTGTGATGCCCCATCAGCTTCAGTTCGCTGGCCAGCAAAAGGTTATCGAAACCAAAAGTAATCCAGGTGCCCTGGTCATCGTCCCGGGTGCTGAAGGTTTCGGGATTCACCCGGTGAAAGCCGAAACACAGGAACCTCAGGTTGTCCCTTGCCATGGGGGTGCTCAGGGCGTCGTCCAGATTAACAATGGCATTCCTGCAGCCCCGGAAGATCCGCTGCTTGGCCTGGAAGTAGGCCATCTTGCTCGGGTAACGATCCATGTGATCGTCGCTGACGTTCAGTACCGTTGCCGCCAGAGCATTCAGCTCGTCTGTGGTCTCGAGCTGGAAACTGGACAGCTCGAGCACATACAGGTCTGCCCCCTGGCCCAGAAGATCCAGGGCCGGGGTACCGATGTTGCCGCCGACGGCGACTTTCCGGCCCGCCGCTTTTGCCATCTCACCCACCAGAGTGGTGACGGTGGTTTTACCGTTGGAGCCGGTGACGGCCAGGATAGGCGCATCCGCTGCCTCGGCGAACAGATCTATATCGCCGCGGAGCTTTGCTCCCTGGCGCGCCGCGGCGGCAATGGCAGGCTCCGTAATGCTGATTCCCGGACTTACCACCAATTCGTTGAAACCGGCAAACAGTTCTTTGTCAAAGGTGCCCAGGTGGACCGGAATATCCGGCCAGTCTGCCTTCAACTGATCAAGGCTTGGAGGAGCCTTGCGGCTATCGGCCACAGCTACGTCCCGCCCCTGTTCGGACAGATAGCGCACGCAGGAAAGCCCGGTTTTACCGAGCCCTACGACCAGTGTGCGACGATCCGAAACAATGACACTCATAGTTGCAGCGATTTCCTATCTCAGTTTCAGACTGGCGATGCCAATCAGGACCAGAACGACGGTGATAACCCAGAACCGGACAATCACTCTCGGCTCCGGCCAGCCTTTCAATTCAAAGTGGTGGTGCAGGGGCGCCATGCGGAAAATCCGCCGCCCGGTCAGACGGAACGATGCAACCTGCAGGATCACCGATATGGTCTCCATCACGAACACGCCGCCCATGATGAACAGGACAATTTCCTGGCGGACAATGACCGCAACCACACCCAGGGCCGCCCCGAGGGCCAGCGCCCCCACATCACCCATGAATACCTGGGCCGGATAGGTGTTGAACCAGAGGAAACCCAGCCCGGCTCCGACCAGGGCGCCGCAGAAAACGATAAGCTCACCAGTGCCCGGAAGGTGCGGGATCAGCAGGTAGTTGGCGAACTGGGCATGCCCGGACAGGTAAGCAAAAATGCCGAGTGCGCCGGCCACCATGACCGTGGGCATAATGGCGAGTCCATCGAGACCGTCAGTAAGGTTGACAGCGTTACTGCTACCGACAATGACGAAGTAGCTGAGCAGGATGAACAATACCGGGCCAAGGGTGAGGGACACCTGCTTTACGAACGGCACATACAGAGAGGTTTCCTGGGGCAACGCCGAGCTGAAGAACAGCACCACCGCCGCCGTGGCCCCGATAACCGACTGCCAGAAGTATTTCCAGCGGCCCGGCAGACCTCTCGGGTTGCGTTCCACCACCTTGCGATAGTCGTCGACCCAGCCGATCGCGCCGAACAGCAGCGTCACCAAAAGGGTAACCCAGACATAACGGTTGCCAAGATCCGCCCAGAGCAGCGTACTGATGCCGATGGCCACCAGGATCAGCGCTCCGCCCATGGTCGGCGTGCCGGCTTTGCTGAGATGGGTCTGGGGGCCGTCATCCCTTACCGCCTGGCCAATCTGGTACTGGCTCAGCTTGCGGATCATCACCGGGCCGATGATCAGCGAAATCAGCAGCGCGGTGAGTGTGCCCAGGATTCCACGCAGGGTCAGGTACTGAAACACCGTCAGTGCGGAGAAATACTGTGATAGGACCTCTGTCAGCCAGAGCAGCATGAGTTATTCACCTTTTCTTTAATTCCCTCCACCACACGCTCCATGGCGGAACTGCGAGAACCCTTGACCAGCACTGTCAATGGTGTGTTTTTGTCGCCAATAGCCGATTCAACGGCCTGGTCATGGCTCAGCCCAAGTTCCGTGGGCTCTCCAAACCCGTCGGCATAACCTTCACAACCCGGCCCCACGGTGATCAGTCGGTCAATACCGCGCTCCCTGGCACAGGCTCCGACTTCCCGATGCAATGCCCTTGCCCCGGCGCCAAGCTCTGCCATGGCGCCAAGTACCGCAATCTTCTGCCCCTCGCGCGCGGCCAGAACTCCGAGCGCGGCTTTCATGGACGACGGATTGGCGTTGTAACTGTCGTCAATCAACGTCAGTTCCGGCGACAGCTTCAGGACCTGGAGCCGCCCCTTAACCGGCGCAACACTGGCCAGCCCGTCAACAATCGCCTGGTCATTGGCACCCAGCTCGCGGGTGGCGGCAATGGCCAGCAGCAGGTTGGTGATGTTGTGGTCGCCCTCCAGCCCCAGGGTCACCCGGCACTGCCAGCCGCCCGGGCCGCTCACCTGAATGGTTCTGGTTCCGGCATCCTGCCTCTCGATGACCGCGTGATAATCCGCCTCGGCACCGAGACAGCTGACTCCGGCGACACGGCGTGCTCCGGCACGCTTTTGCCACTGTTCGAAAGCCGGGGCGTCGCGGTTGAGCACCACCAGCCCGTCCGCCGCCACGCCATCAATGATTTCGCCCTTGGCCAGAACAATATTCTGGTAGCTGCCAAACCCTTCCAGATGGGCCTCGCCTGCATTCGTGAGAATGGCAACGCGGGGCCTCGTCAGGGCGACGGTATGGGCAATTTCACCCAGCCCGCTGGCACCCAGTTCGATCACGCCATACTGGTGTTCCGGCGAAAGGCCGAACAGCGTAAGCGGCACCCCGATGTGGTTGTTCAGGTTGCCTTTTGTCGAAAGCGTCGTGCCCATCCGCGAAAGAATGGCGGCGCACATCTCCTTGACCGTGGTCTTGCCGCTGCTACCGGTGATCGCAAGAATGCCGGCTTTGCTTTCTTCACGGTTGCCCGCCGCAAGCCGGGCCAGGGCCTCAAGCGTGTCGCCTACCACCAGTTGGGGCAGGTCGACACTGCTGTCCGGCGTATCGACCACCAAGCCAACCGCGCCCTTATCCAGCGCCTGTCGCAGGAACCGGTGGCCGTCAAACTTTTCGCCTCGCAGGGCCACGAACAGCTGTCCCTGCTTCAGGCTACGGGTATCGGTAGAAACCCCTCTAAAAGTCACGGACGCAAGCTCACTGGAAATGCTCTCGGCGTCAAGCCAGGCCTGGGCCTCCGCCAGCGAAAAGGCGCGCATCATGCCACACCCCCATTGAGTTTCAAGATGTGGCGAACCTGCTCCGCATCACTGAACGGGTGTTTCTGGCCGGCAACTTCCTGGTAAGCCTCGTGCCCTTTTCCTGCAATCAGAACCAGGTCGTTCGGAGTGGCCGAACAGATCGCCGACTGGATGGCCTCAGCCCGGTCATGGATGACAGACACCTTTGCCGTATCCGAAAATCCGGCAAGGATACCCTGGGCAATCGCTCCGGGATCCTCGCTGCGGGGGTTGTCATCGGTAACTACTACACGGTCTGCAAGCTTCTCGGCTTCCCGGGCCATTTCCGGACGTTTACCAGCATCGCGGTCACCGCCGCAGCCAAATACACAAATCAGTTCACCGGCCACATGCGGGCGCAGCGCTGCCAGCGCATTTGCCAGGGCATCCGGGGTATGGGCGTAGTCGACCACCACTCTGACACCGTTGGCGCCGCCGAACCTTTCGAGTCTGCCAGGAGGCGGCGTGAGTCTGCCGGCGGCCTGCTGTACACGGTCAACCGGCACACCGAGCGTAAGGACCGTCGCCATCGCCGCCAAAACATTGCTGGCGTTGAAACTCCCCATCAGGGGCACCGAGACCACAAACCGGCCCCATTCGCCATCCACGTCAGCCTCAAAACCCTCGTCGGTTGGCCGGAATTCCCGCAACCAGAGCTCGGTCTGGGACTCGTGAAGGCTGTAACGCACGCGATCACATTTGCCCTCAAGCTGCTCGTACAGCTGCCGACCGAAAGGATCGTCAAAGTTGATAACCGAAAAGTGCAGCTCCTCGCGCTGGAACAGCCGGGCCTTGGCCGCGCCGTATACCGCCATGGAGCCGTGATAATCCAGATGATCCCGGGTCAGATTGGTAAACACAGCCCCGGTCATGGAGAGATTATCCACCCGGCCCTGATCCAGTGCGTGCGAGGACACTTCCATCACGGCAACGCGTCCTTCCTGTTTCACGACCTGGGACAGAACCCGGTTAATCTGAACGACATCCGGCGTTGTGTGGGTCGCCGGCTGAAGGGCACCGGGCATGCCGTAACCCAGGGTGCCAAGGATGCCGCAGGGAGTTCCGGTTTCCTTCAGCAGTTGGGCCACATACTGGCAGACCGACGTCTTACCATTGGTCCCGGTTACACCGATAAGGCGAAGCCGTTGGGAGGGATGCTCAAAGAACCGGTCCGCGATCCGGCCTACCAGGCCGCGCAGGCCGGCAACGGGCACAATCAGGGCGCCATGGTGCTCAGTGCACTCGCCGGCCTGTTCGGCTTCGAGGAGGATAACCGTCGCGCCAGCCTCGATAGCCTTGTCGACATAAAAATCAGCAGGCGTTCCGGCACCCGACAGGGCTATAAAGGCGTCGCCGGAGGCGATCTCCCGGCTGTCTGTTTTCAGACCGTGGATGGTCACGTCGAACACCGACGGAACCGCCACGATACCTTGCAACAACCTGCTGAGAGATGTGATGCACATAGGCCTACCCTCGCTCTCCGGATGCAGGAGAAGTCATTTTGGTCTCTCCCACCGCCAGTTCAGGCGTCACATTCAACAGTCGCAGCGCGTCACTCATTACCCGGGAGAATACCGGCGCCGCCACTTCGCCACCAAAGTATTCTCCCGACTGCGGCGCATCAACGGCCACAACCGTAACCAGCCTCGGATTATCAATCGGCGCCATGCCGGCGAAAATTGCCTTGTACTGATTGTCTTCATAACCCTGGGCACCCACCAGATGAACTGTTCCGGTCTTGCCTCCGGCCGAGTAGAGCACCGGTTGTGCACGCTTGCCAGTCCCCCTTGAAACCGCCTCTCGCAGCATATTCCGGATCTGGCGGGTTACCTTCTCAGAAAGCACCCGTTGGCCCTCCGGCTTTTCGTCCTGCCGGACCAGACTCAATGGATAGCGCACACCACCATTGGCGATCACCATATAGGCCTGGGCCAGCTGGAGGGCGTTCACACTCATACCGTAACCGTAAGACAGCGTTGCTTCTTCCACCGTCCGCCACCTGGGTGGCGAGGGCAACACTCCCACTGCCTCACCCGGAAAACCGATACCGGTTGGTTGCCCGAGGCCCAGCCGGGCGTATAAATCGCGGATCACATCGCCACCAATGTCGGTGGCAATCCGGCTGATTCCGACGTTACTGGACTTGACGATGATCTCAGTCATATCCAGCACGCCATAGTTGCGATGATCCCGGATGGTAAAACGACCAAGACGACGGAAACCCGGGTTGGTATCGATAGTGCTGTCAACCGAGTAGCGGCCAGACTCCAGAGCCGCCGCCATGGTGATCGGCTTCATGGTCGAGCCTGGCTCAAACAGGTCGGTGATGGCCTTGTTCCGAAGGTTTTCGGCGGCAAGCTGACTGCGGTCATTGGGGTTGTAGGAACCCTGATTCACCATCGCCAGGACCTCACCGGTATCCACGTCGAGCATGACCAGCGTACCCCCTCGGGCGCTATGAGCCGCCACAACGGCCTTGAGTTCCCGGTAAGCCAGGTACTGGAGGCGCAGATCAATGCTGAGCGCAAGGTTCCGCCCGGGGCTGGCATCGCGAATCAGAGTCAGATCCTTGATGATTCGCCCCCGGTTATCTTTCAGAACACGTTTGCGACCGGTTTCACCGGACAACCACTGGTTGTAGGCCAGCTCGATCCCTTCCTGACCACGCTCGTCAATATCCGTGAAACCCACAACATGGGAGGTCACCTCGCCTGCGGGATAATAACGGCGGTACTCCTGACGGGTATATATGCCATCAATCTCCAGATCCAGGACCTTTCTGGCCAGATCCGGCTGAACCTTGCGGCGCAGGTAGATGAATTCACGGCCGGAATACTCTTTCAAGCGCTGCCGCAGGGAAGCTTCATTGCTGCCAAGGAGCCTCGCCAGATTAGTCAGCCGCGCCTCGGAAGGATCGGCCTCCGACGGGTTGGCCCAGATGGTCTGTACCGGTGTGCTGACGGCCAGCGGTTCATCGTAACGATCGGTGACAACACCCCGATGAGCGTCAATACTCTCAATCCGGATGGTTCGGACATCGCCCTGCTTGCGCAAAAACTCGTTATCGACGACATGAAGGTCAACCAGACGCCAGCCCAGCACACCAACAACCAGAAGAAAAACGCCCACGACGGAACCGAAGCGCCAGGCTGCCAGCCCGGCCGCCAAGCGCTGCCCCCATGTTGCCTTCTTTCCCTGATCGGACACGTCAATCACCCTGAATCCTTGTTACTCTCGTTAATTACCGGCTCACATTAATTACCGACTGACAACCGGCGACGTCAGTGGTACCAGCACAATATCCTGGCGCCCCGGCACCACCATGTTGAAACGCTCAGCCGCCAGCTTTTCCACTCGGCCATGGGCGCTAAGGGCGCTTTGCTCAAGCAGTAACCGACTCCATTCACTCTGATAACGGTCGCGCTCCGATTGAAGCTGCGACAGGGTATTGAAAAGTTTCCGGTTCTCGTGGGCGCTCACCACCACCCCGATGGAGGAAGCCAGCAGTACGGCAACCAGCCCCAGCGAAACCAGTACCTTGCCCTGCTTCACAGCGGCGAACACCTGCCTTGAAATCCGGACCGCGGCTGCAACGCCGTCCCGGACCGTCTGCTTGTTGAGCTTCGCCGTTTTTACCGGCTCCTCAATAGCTACCGCGCCCATGGTTACACGCTCCCCTGCGAGTTTTTCCTGATATCCGTGCGTTCCAGCACCCGCATGACTGCGCTGCGGGCACGTACGTTGTCACTTACTTCGTCGGCGCTGGCCTTGCTGGCCTTGCCAACCAGACGGAAGTCCGAGGCTTCCTGCGCCGCAGTTACCGGAACACCTTTGGGCAACTGCGGCCCGCGGGCCAGATCCCGCATGAATCGCTTGACCAACCGGTCTTCCAGCGAATGAAAGCTGATAACCACCAGGCGCCCACCGGGTGCCAGATGGTCAACGGCAGACTGAAGGCCGACTTCCAGATCCTCCAGTTCCCGGTTGATGAAAATCCGGATAGCCTGAAAGGTCCGGGTGGCCGGATGCTTGTGTTTTTCTTTCCTGGGCACCGCCTCGCTGACCAACTCCGCCAACCGACGGGTGGTTTCGATTGGCGCCTCTTGCCGACGTTCGACCAAGAGCCGGGCAATGCGGCGGGAAAACCGCTCCTCGCCATAGCGGAAGATCACATTCGCGATATCCGACTCCTCCGCCGTTGCCAGCCACTCCGCCGCACTGGGCGATTGCTCGGTATTCATGCGCATATCCAATGGCCCATCGCGCATGAAGCTGAAGCCACGAGAGGCATCATCAAGCTGTGGCGATGACACGCCAAGATCCAGCAACACACCATTAACTGTCCGCCAACCCTGATCAGCTACCGCGGCGTCCAGATCCGCAAAGGAACCGTGAAAACCGTGGAACCGACTATCCCGCGCTTCCAACTCTCTTGCCGAGCGAATAGCTTCGGGGTCCTTGTCAATACCAAGTAATTGCCCCGACTCTCCAAGGCGGCCCAGAATCAGGCGGCTGTGGCCACCCCGCCCAAAGGTTCCATCCACGTAATAACCATCGGAGTCGTTGACCAGATAGTCGACCGCCGCATCCAGGAGCACCGAACGATGCGAATACGCTGCCCCGGCTTCCTGGTTGCGATCGGAGATCATAAGGACAACGACTCCATCTCGGGCGGCATTTCTTCGTCATCGGAGGACTCATCCAGCCAGGCGAACCAGCGCTCTTCGCTCCAGAGCTCAAGCTTCTTGCCCTGCCCGATCAACATCAGTTTTTTTTCCAGATGGGCATAGTTTCTCAAGGTTGGTGGAATCAGGATGCGCCCGGCAGAGTCCAGCTCCATGGGTGCGGCATTACCCAGAATCAGCCGCTGCAGGCGCCGCGCCGCCTTGTTCATGTTCGGGAGCGCCTCGATTTTGGGCCGCAAAACATCCCATTCAGGCTCGGGATAAAGCAGCAGGCAGCGCTCTTCGTCAGCGTTTGCCGTCAATACAATGCGCCCACCACAGGCCTGCGCGAGCTCTTCGCGCACCTTGGAAGGGATCGCCAGGCGACCCTTCGCATCCATATTGATGGCATGACTGCCGAGAAAATTGCTCATTCACGCTGTCTCTGGGTGCCAGATATCCACAAAAAACCACTAGAAACCACTTTTTCCCACTTATGCACACTATAGAAACACGCAATGCACAATGCAAGCACCGCAAACAGCGCCTCAGCTGGAAAACTTCCTTATATGACAATAGGTTACAGAGCTGGATTCGATGAAATGGTGAGACTTCGGAAAAGAAAAGAAGTAAAATCAAATACCTGCAAGAAAGTCTGAAGACTGCAAGTGAGGTTTAAGATTTTTTGGCTATAAAGAACGTCTGCTGAGAATGACAGACGTCACAGGAAGGGAAAAGAGCGAGCTCGCCGATAAGCCGGGTTCTGTCTTGGACAGTCATTCATCTAGGGTCTGCGTCACCACAGATCTCAAGCAACCTACCCGAATCCAGCGCGGGCCACGCCATTGGATTCCTATTTGGTCTTGCTCCAGGTGGGGTTTACCATCGCCGTGGACTGTTGCCAGCCACGCGGTGCGCTCTTACCGCACCGTTTCACCCTTACCGGCGCCCGAAGGCGCTTAGGCGGTCTGCTTTCTGCTGCACTTTCCGTCGGCTCGCGCCGCCCAGGCGTTACCTGGCACCTTGCCCTATGGAGCCCGGACTTTCCTCCCCCGGAAAACCGGCGGCGACTGCCTGGCGAGCTCGGGCGAGACAATACTCCTGCGCCCGCGGCCTTGCAAGAGAAGCAGCCACCGTAGTCAGCTGTTCTTGAGCGCCAGGGCACGCGGGTAAAGCTCATTTTTCGAGAGCCCGGTCAGCTCCGAGGCCATTTTGGCGACCTTTTTGACCGGCAGCTCCGCCAGTAAAACCCGAAGTACCTGGTCCACAACCATGGTCGCTGTTTCACTATTAACTTCCTGGGCCATCGCGCCACGAATCATAACCACGAACTCACCGCGGCTTCCGTGGGGGTCACGCTCCAACTCTGCCAGAACTGCTGCCACCGTGCCGGAATAGAAGGTTTCGAAGGTCTTGGTGATTTCGCGACCAAGGACCATCTCGCGATCCGACCCCAGCACCCCGGCAACATCCCGCAACGACTCCAGAATCCGATGAGGCGACTCATAGAAAACCAATGTCGCCACTTCACTGCTCAGCAAATCCAGACTGGCTCTGCGACCAGAACGTTTCGCCGGCAGAAACCCCAGGTAAAGGAAACGGTCCGTCGGCAGGCCGGCAGCGCTCAATGCAGCCACCATAGCGCAGGGGCCCGGAATCGGGCTGACCCTGTGCCCGGCAGCTCTGGCCTCGCGAACCAGAACATAGCCGGGATCCGAAATCAGCGGCGTACCGGCATCGGAGATCAAAGCCACATCACGCCCGGCCTGAAGTTCAGCCAGGATCCCGGCGGCACGATCCTTTTCGTTATGGTCATGCAGTGCAACCATTCGCTTCCGTATGCCCAAATGGCTCAACAGCCGGCCACTGTGCCGTGTATCCTCAGCGGCCACCACATCGACACTGGCCAGTGTCCGGGTTGCCCTTGGGGACAGATCATCAAGGTTGCCGATGGGCGTGGCAACCACATAAAGCGTGCCCCCCGATTCACCTTTCCGGCTGTCTGACGATGGGAAATCGCTGACCTCGTTTTTCAAAGTTTCTGCCTCTCTGATGGGGAGTCCGGGACCGTGACGGTTACGTCATGTCAATTAACCCCGGAGCTGTTAAACTTGCCAGCGTTAGTCTGGCGCTACACGCCCAATCATCCGGAGTATGTCGAGCCTGCCATGATAAAGATTCGCATTCATCAACGAGCCCTGGCCAGCGTATTTACCGCCGCCCTGTTGTCGGCTGGTTGCGCCAGCGTGAACCTCGAAACCCATCTCGCCCAAACCGCCGATCAGGCCCTGGAACTGGCGAGCAATGAGGGCAATACCGAAACCGCCCAGGCCTACCTCCTCCAGACTGCCAGCAGGTTTCAGGACCAGGGCAACCACATGGCAGCCAGAACGCTACTGCAAAGTCCGCAACTGGCGCAACCCGCTCCCGGGCTTGGCAACCAGAAACTCCTACTGGCCATGGCAAGCGCCACCGCCCTTGAAGATGACGCCTGGGCACAAGAGATCGCCGGTGAACTCAACCCGTCGACCTTTATCGACTACCCGACCGACCTGATTGCCCGGGCAGCCAACCTGCAGGCGGACACCTTCGACCTGGCAGGTGAACCCATGCCTGCGGCCATGACTTTGATTCTGCTGGCCCAGACGGATAACACCGCGGACGCACAACGGCTTCACAACCGGATCTGGTCCCTGCTGGAACAGGTGCCGGACAGCAAGCTGAGCTCGGCCTCTGCCGAGTCCATCGGCTACGAAACCCAGGGCTGGCTGGAACTGGCCGGTCTTGTCCGGACGCCCGGTGCCGGCATTGACGAACAGGGCCGAATCATTCGCAACTGGCAGAACAACTGGCCTGGCCATCCGGCCGCACAGGTTCTGCCCTCGGAACTGCAACTAATCGCAACCCTGGCCGACAGCCGCCCGGAGAAGATTGCCCTGGCCCTACCCCTCCAGGGCCTGCTGGCAACCGCTGGCAAGGCGATTCGCGATGGCTTTCTTGCAGCCTACTACCTCGATGACTCCGCCGACCGGAGCAAAACAGACATCCGCATCTTTGACACCACCGAAAGCTCTTTCAGCAACCTTTACGAACAGCTGTCGGAACAGGATATCGACCTCATTGTTGGCCCCCTGGAAAAAGAAGCGCTGGCCGGACTTGGCTCAATGAATATACTACCGGTACCCGCACTGGGACTGAATTACCTGCCCACTGATATCCGGCCTGCTGACGGACTGTATCAATTCGGGCTTTCCGCCGAAGACGAGGCCCGGCAGATTGCCGACAGGCTTGCTGCTGAACAGCTGCGTCAGATTCTGGTTCTTGTTCCCGGTGGTGAGTGGGGCGACCGCGTCGAGGCTGCGTTGCTGAAACGCATAGCCTCCCACAAAAGTGTTGCTCTGGATATTGAGCGCTTCCACCGGGAGGACAACCTCCGGTCGGTAACGGCCGACCTGCTGGGCATCACCATTTCCCGGAACAGGGCCATTCAGGTTGAACGGACCATCGGCATGAATGTCGAGTTCGAACCGAGGCGCCGGCAGGATGCCGACGCCATCGTCATGGTGGCGGAACCCACTGTGGCGAGGCAGTTCAGGCCACTGTTCGCGTTTTATTTCGGGGGTGACCTGCCGGTTTACTCGCCTTCTATTATCTACGAGGGCACCCCGGCACCTTCCCGGGACCGCGACCTGAACGGTGTTATTTTCACCGACATTCCCTGGGTTCTGGACGAGGATAACGAACTGCGCACCCGGGCCATGGAAAACCTGTCCGGCACACGTGGTCAGCCCGGTCGACTGTTCGCCATGGGCGCCGATGCGTGGCACCTGAGTAAACGCCTGCCACTGCTGAAACATGTGGAAAACGCCTCGATATCAGGGCAGACCGGTGTACTGACCATGACACCCCAGGGCAGCATCCATCGGCAACAGCTCTGGGCACAGTTCCGCAATGGTGCCCCAGAGCTCATCCCCGAGCCGGTGACCGGAGAGCGCGGGACAGCAGCCTCGGAAGAGCCGGAAGAGTTGGAAGAGAAAGCCGCGTCCCTCAACGAATAACATCACAGGAGCAATGCAGCTGCCATGGATGGCACCAAAACCCTGGGCAATCATTTCGAAGGCGTCGCAGCCCGGTACCTTGCCAGTCGCGGCGTCCGGATACTTGAACGCAACGTCTACAATCGCGGCGGCGAAATTGACCTCGTCGGCCAGGACGGTGACACTCTTGTGTTCTTCGAGGTTCGCTATCGGAGGGCGGGAAGTCTTGTTGACCCTGCAAGCTCAATCAATTACCCCAAACAGAAACGCCTGATTCGCGCAGCGTCATTTTATCTGCACCGGCATGGGCTCTGGAACAAGCACTCACGGATAGATGTGGTTGCCATCAGCCCGGGTACCGTCAAAAAATACCGGGTACAATGGATCAGGAATGCAATTCTGGCAGGATAGTGATACTAAAAATGACCGACACCGAACACCAGATCAATCAGTGGTTCGCAAGCCATATGGAGCATACCGCACAGGCCGCCAGCACAGCGGGCCCTGATATCGAGGGGGTTGCCAATGCCTTCGTCGAAACCCTGCTCCAGGACGGAAAAATTATTACCTGCGCCAATGGCAATGCCAATATTCTGGCCCAGTATTTCTGCACCGCCCTTCTGAACCGGTTTGAACAGGACCGACCCGCCCTACCCGCCATCAACCTCGGCGCCGACGCGACAACCTATTCCGCGATCTGCCGGGATAACCGTTTCAACGACACCTTCTCTCGCCAGATCAGGGCAATCGGCAGGCCCGGAGACCTCTTGTTCGTAATTGTTGATGACGGACACAAAGCCAACCTCATTCAGGCAATCCAGGCCGCCCATGACCGGGAAATGAACCTTGTGGTTCTCAGTGCCAGAGAAAAATCGGACATAACGTCGCTATTGCATCCCGAGGATCACGAAATTGCACTGAACAACCTCAGCCCCACCGAGGCAACGCCACTACTGCTGCTCATCATCAACGCCCTGTGCGGGCTGATCGACGCCAAGATTTTCGGGGGATAAAAAGCCAGTATGGCAGCCTTTCTCAAAACAAAGGAGCGAAGTTCATTTAACGACCTTGAGGGTGGGCCTGCCCGAAGGACGACCTTCCGGCCCGGATGAGGACCGCTCGACTTCATACTCACGGGAAGTGCCATCAGGATCCGGGGAGCCGGGTTCGCTGCCAAAGACCATGCCCTCGCCGTTTTCCTTGGCGTAAATTGCGGTAACCGCCTGCAGCGGAACGAACACTTGCATGGGCACCCCGCCGAAACGGGCACTGAACTCCAGTGCGCCATTACCGATGACCAGACCACGCACGGCGCCCGGACTGATGTTCAGAACAATCTGCCCGTTCGCTACATGCGCAGTTGGCACCTGTACACCCTGAATGCCTGCGTCCACCACAATGTAAGGGGTACAGCCATTGTCCAGAATCCACTCATTGAATGCTCGTACCAGATACGGACGGCTGGACATCATGGTGTTTTTGCTCTCAGCCACTACCACTCTCCTGCTCCGGCCAGCGGAACGTTACCAAATCAGCTGCGAATGTCTTCTTCCAGATCGGACAGGCTTGCCTTGAACCCTTCCCGACTGAAGACGCTCTCCATGTACTTCTGCAGTGGTTTGGCCTGATTTTCGTTCAGCTCAATACCCAGCGACGGAAGGCGCCAGAGGAGCGGGGCTATACAACAGTCGACAATGGTGAACTCTTCAGACAGGAAAAAAGGCATCTCTCCGAACAATGGCGCCGTTGCCAACAGGCTCTCTTTCAACACTTTGCGTGCTGCCTCGGAAGCTTTGGCGTTAGGCTGGGCGACAATCTGATCAACCAGACCACACCAGTCTTTCTGAACCCGATGAATCATCAGGCGGCTATTGGCACGGGCCACCGGATACACCGGCAAAAGGGGCGGATGCGGAAAACGCTCGTCAAGGTATTCCATCATAATATTGGGCTCATAGAGCACCAGATCACGATCCACCAGTGTCGGCAGGGCATTGTACGGGTTCAGGTCGGCCAGTTCAGCCGGCGGATTGTCCGGATCCACATCAACGATATCGACAGTAACACCCTTCTCTGCCAGAACAATCCGCACCCTGTGGCTGTAATGGCTGACCGGATCCGAGAAAAACGTCATTGATGACCGCTTGGTCACAACGCCCATAGAGCTACCTCACGAGTAAACAAACCGAAATGATCCTGAAAAAACGCAAAATCCAGCGGGCCGGCTATGCCCGCTGGAACTCAGGGAACCGGATTATACCCTATTTCTCAATGCACGTCCTTCCAGTACTCACGATTGAGCAGGTAGGCGAACACGAAGAAGATGGCTACAAAAATCAGGACAAAGATCCCCAGACGCTCACGCTCGAGCTTGACCGGGTCAGCCATGTAAGACAGGAAGTTGGTCAGATCGTACGCGACCTGGTCAAATTCGGCGCCGGACATGCTGCCTTCAATAGCGTACTCGGGGCAAACGTCGGCGTTGTTGATGTTGCCACTGAGCGGCTCGACGCTGGCCTCAACACCGATGCTCGGCGCCACGGCACAGAGACCCTGAAACTCGACCAACACGTGTGGCATGCCTACAGCCGGAAATATAACGTTATTGACACCAAGTGGACGCGTCTCATCCATGTAGAAGCCACGCAGATAAGAGTACACCCACGCTTCGCCACGCAAGCGGGCTTCCAATGTGAGGTCCGGTGGCGGCGCACCGAACCAATCAGCGGCCATGTTTTTGTTCATGGCGTTCTTCATCAGCTCACCGATTTTGGCACCGGTGAAGATCAGATTCTCCTCGTACAACGGGACCGGAATCTCCAGGTCATCGGCAACCCGCTTGTAGCGAGCGTACTGCATGGAATGGCACCCCATGCAGTAGTTGGTGAACGTAGCCGCACCACGCTGGAGCGACGCGCTGTCAGTGTGATCTGGCTCGAACGGATCCAGGTGGACCGCTGCACCGGCCGCCAGCCCTAGGGCTGGCAGGAATGCGATGAAAAGACCAAAAATCAGCTTTCTCATTATCCTGTCACCCTCTCTGGTACTGGCTTGGTTTTCTCCATGCGCGTGTAGAACGGCATCAGAATGAAGTAGAGGAAATACACCGCCGTCAGGAACTGAGCAACGGTCGTGCGCCCCGCTGTCGCCGGCACCAGGCCAAGATAACCGAGCACCACGAAACTCACTGCAAAAACCGCAAGCGCAATCTTGCTCAGCCAGCCCTTGTAGCGGATGGACCGAACCGGGCTTCTGTCAAGCCATGGCAGGACAAAGAGAATCGCGATAGCGCCACCCATGACAACCACACCCCAGAACTTCGCAGGCAAGCCGAAAAGGTCCACCGTTACCGCACGCAACATGGCGTAGAAAGGCGTGAAATACCACACCGGCGCAATGTGCAATGGCGTTTGCAAGGGGTTGGCGGGCTGGAAGTTGGGCTTCTCCAGGAACAGGCCTCCCACCTCCGGGAAAAAGAACACGACAATAAAGAAAATGAAGAAGAATACCGCGACACCCACCAGATCGTGAACGCTGTAGTAGGGATGGAACGGAATGCCGTCTTTCGGAATGCCGTTTTCATCCTTGTTCTTCTTGATCTCGATACCGTCAGGGTTATTTGACCCCACTTCGTGGAGCGCCAGTATATGCAGCACCACCAGGCCCAACAGCACGATCGGCAGTGCCACCACATGCAGAGCGAAGAAGCGGTTCAGGGTGATACCTGAAATCAGATAATCGCCACGAATCCACAGGGAAAGATCATCACCGATTACCGGAATGGCACCGAACAGGTTAACAATCACCTGAGCGCCCCAGTAAGACATCTGACCCCAGGGCAGCAGGTAGCCCATGAAGGCCTCCGCCATCAGCACCAGGTAAATCAGCATCCCGAAAATCCAGATCAGCTCACGGGGCTTCTGATAGGACCCATACATCAGCCCCCGAAACATGTGAAGATAAACGACAATAAAGAAGGCGGACGCACCGGTAGAGTGCAGGTAACGCAGCAGCCAGCCCCACTGGACATCACGCATGATGTACTCAACGGAGGCAAAAGCACCCTCAGCGGTCGGGTTGTAGCTCATGGTCAGCCAGATTCCGGTAACCAGCTGGTTAACCAGCACCAGCATGGCCAGCGAGCCAAAGAAGTACCATACGTTGAAGTTCTTGGGCGCGTAATACTTGGCCAGGTGTTTGTTCCAGGCCTCAACGATCGGCAGACGTTGGTCTACCCAGTCAATGAATTTATTCATTACGCTGCCTCCGGATCTAGACCAATCGTTAAGGTTACGTCATCGTCGTAACGATAGGGTGGTACCTCAAGGTTCAGGGGGGCAGGCTGCCCATCAAAAACCCGTCCGGCGAGATCGTACTTTGACCCATGGCACGGACAGAACAGACCACCCAGCCAGTCTTCCCCCAAGTCTTCGGGAGCCAGTTCCGGGCGATAGGTCGGAACACAACCCAAGTGAGTACAAATACCAACCAGAACCGCTATTTCGGGCTTCAGGGCACGGTAGATGCCGTCGATGTACGGTGGCTGCTGGGGCGCTTCCGACTGGGGATCTTTCACCCGGTCGTTGAGTTTCTCGATATTTGCCCGCATCTCCTGGGTACGGCGGATCACCCAAACTGGCTTGCCCCGCCACTCCACAGTAATTTGCTGGCCCGGTTCAACTTTGCTGATATTGACGGTTACCGGTGCACCGGCTGCTTCCGCTTTGGCACTGGGGTTCCAGGATGCCACGAAAGGAACGGCCGCACCGACGACGCCGACTCCACCCACCACGGACGTAGCACCGATCAGAAATCGGCGCCGACCTTGGCTTACGTCGCCATTACTCATTATGGTTTTCTCCCATCAGGCGATGCCACAGCCCGCAAAATAGCCGGCAATGTGCACCTAAAAGAACGTCACAACCCAAAAATATAAGTGCCCAAATGGTAATGAAATTACCAGGTGCTTACAAGTCGCAAAGCCGCCGCTGGCGCCTCATCCCTGCTTCAGGTCAATTTGCTGACAAATCGCCCGAACACAAAAAAACCCGACCGAAAAGGGCCGGGTTTTCCAGGATCTGCCTCCAATGGGATTAACGCTTGGAGTACTGAGGACGCTTACGCGCCTTCCGCAGACCCACTTTCTTACGCTCGACTTCACGCGCATCACGGGTAACGTAACCCGCTTTACGCAGCGCCGGGCGCAGAGTTTCGTCATAATCCATCAAAGCGCGAGTCAGGCCATGGCGAATCGCGCCGGCCTGGCCACTGATACCACCACCCTTGACGGTGACCTGGATATCAAAACGATCGGTGGATTCGGCAACGACCAGCGGCTGACGAACGATCATGCGCAAGGTCTCACGACCGAAGAAATCTTCGATTGAGCGACCGTTGATAGAGATGTTACCGCTTCCCGGCTTGATAAAAACCCGAGCCGTGGATGACTTGCGGCGACCAGTACCGTAATTTTGTGCTACAGACATATCCGCCTTCCGTTAAATGTCGAGTGCTTTGGGCTGCTGGGCTGCGTGAGGGTGCTCAGCGCCGGCATAGATTTTCAGCTTCTTGAACATGGCGCGACCGAGCGGCCCCTTCGGAAGCATGCCTTTAACAGACTTCTGAATAACCTGCTCAGGCGCCTTATCGACCAGCTTCTCGAAGCTGATGGATTTGATTCCACCCGGAAAGCCGGTATGGCTGTAGTACATCTTGTCAGATGCTTTCTTGCCGGTAACCCGCACCTGGCCTGCGTTGATCACAACAATGTAATCGCCAGTGTCTACGTGTGGGGTGTACTCAGGCTTATGCTTGCCCCGCAGACGAAGGGCGATTTCGGTTGACAGACGACCCAGCGTCTTGCCGGCTGCGTCTACAACGTACCAGTCACGTTTTACTGTTTCTGGTTTCGCACTCAGAGTCTTCATTGATTCCGCCTTGAACGCTATATAAGAAACGTTAAAAACCACCACCGGTAAATGCTTGGCATCCGGAGGGGGTTCTGTACCTGTAATAAATTCGGCAGTGACACTATTCGGGGCTGGGACAGTGGCATCGCCTTGAAAAGCCAGGGCGCGCAGTATACTCGAGCCGCCCGGAAAAGCCAACCCCGTGTCGACCTGTTTCGTTATTCCCCTATATCGGCACGGGACCAGCCGTATAACCGGGACACATTATCCAGAAGTGCCGGCGCCAGTTGTTCCGGCGTCCCGCCACGGATCTCCGCGAGCGCGCCCAGAATTTCCGGCAGATAGCGTGGGGAGTTCCGCCCCCGCGGCACGCCCTCTGGCGCCATGTCCGGCGCGTCCGTTTCAAGCACCAGTGCTGCCAGCGGCAGCCTTGCGATTGCATCGCGGGTCTTCCGGGCCCGGGGATGAGTGATCACACCTCCCACCCCGATGAAGCATCCCAGATCAACCAGTTTTCCGGCCTGCTGAAAACTGCCGCTGAATCCGTGAATCAGGGCCCGACCATCCCATTGCCAGCGATTGAGCAGACCGTGTACTTCGTCATGGGTCTTAACGGAATGTATCACCAGCGGCATTCCCAGCTCATCAGCCAGGGCCACCTGCGCTTCGAACCACGGCCACTGCGTTTCAAGGTTGCCCCGGAGCCGGTCGAGCCCGCATTCACCGATCGCGACACAGCGGTCCGGCCTGCTCTCAAGCAACCTACGGAGCTCCACAAGGTCTTGCCCGGAGTGCTCGCCCACAAACCAGGGATGAATTCCGAGACAGTAAAACAGGCCGTCATGCGCCAGCGCTGTATCACGGACCCGGTTCCAGTCCGGGCGCCTGACACCGGGTATCACCAGCCCGCGGAGTCCGCGCGACCGCCCCTTTTCAAGCTCCGCCTCACGGCGACCTTCAAACTGTGGAAAATCAAAATGACAATGGGCGTCGATCAGTTGCACAGTCACACCCCGCCCGGAACCGCGTTAATGCTCCCGGGTCTTGTGGAACCGGATGTCGGGATATCGTTCCTGTGCCAGGTTCAGATTTACCATGGTCGGAGCGATATAGGCCAGCCGGTCACCGCCGTCAAGAGCCAGGTTGTCGTTATTCTTGCGCTGGAACTCATCAAGCTTGCGTTCATCGTCGCAGGTTACCCAGCGGGCAGTGGCAACGTTGATCGGCTCATAGACCGCTTCAACCTTGTACTCACTTTTCAGACGACTGACCACCACGTCGAACTGCAGAACACCCACTGCCCCGACGATAAGATCGTTATTACGCAGTGGCCTGAACACCTGCACGGCGCCCTCTTCCGACAGCTGTATCAATCCTTTCTGAAGCTGCTTGGCCTTTAGCGGATCCTTCAGGCGAATCCGACGGAACAGCTCGGGAGCAAAGTTCGGGATGCCGGTGAACTTCATGTCGTCACCGCCAGTGAAGGTATCACCCAACTGAATAGTGCCGTGGTTGTGCAGGCCGATAATATCGCCGGCAAAAGCCTGCCCGGCATGCTCACGATCGCCGGCCATGAAGGTCAGCGCGTCGGAAAAGCGGACTTCCTTGCCGATGCGGACATGACGGGCCTTCATGCCCTGGTTGTAACTACCGGAGACAATGCGGAGGAACGCAACACGGTCGCGGTGTTGCGGGTCCATGTTCGCCTGAATCTTGAATACGAAGCCGGAGAACCCTTCTTCCGCAGGCTGGACCAGTCTCTGGTCGGTTTCCCGTGGCTGTGGCGCGGGAGCCCACTCCACCAGACCGTCCAGCATGTGGTCGACACCGAAGTTACCCAGTGCGGTACCAAAGAATACCGGCGTCAACTCGCCGGCAAGAAAGGCCTCCTGGTCAAACTCGTGTGAGGCGCCCTTGACCAGCTCAATTTCATCACGCAGATCGTCGGCATAAGCGCCAATGGCCTGATCAAGCTCCGGGTTGTCCAGCCCCGGGATAACCCGCTTGTCCTGGATCATGTGGCCCTGACCGGACTGATAAAGGACGACCTCATCCCGAAGCAGGTGATACACACCCTTGAAGCTCTTGCCCATGCCGATGGGCCAGGTGATCGGCGCGCAGGCGATCTTCAGAACGGCCTCAACCTCATCCATCAGCTCAACAGGATCCCGGGTGTCCCGGTCCAGCTTGTTCATGAAGGTGAGAATGGGCGTATCCCGCAGCCGCGTGACCTCCATCAGCTTGATGGTCCGCTCCTCGACACCCTTGGCACTGTCAATCACCATCAGGCAAGAGTCCACCGCTGTCAGGGTCCGGTAGGTATCTTCGGAGAAATCCTCGTGGCCTGGCGTATCCAGAAGATTGACCAGCTTGCCGCCGTAGGGAAACTGCATCACGGAGGTGGTTACCGAGATACCACGCTCCTTTTCCATCTCCATCCAGTCGGACTTGGCATGCTGGCCCGACTTCTTTCCCTTCACGGTACCGGCCTTCTGAATCGCCTGCCCGAACAACAGCACCTTCTCGGTAATGGTGGTTTTACCTGCGTCCGGGTGGGAAATAATCGCAAAGGTGCGGCGCCTGGCCACTTCCTGGGAAAGGTTAGACATAATCGAAAAGCAACCTGAATCTGATGTTCTGGAAAAGGCGGCCATTATAGGCCCTATGCCGCCGTGACGCTAACTCGCACTGCAGCGGTTACTCGTCGAGACCAAGCATCAGGACGAGGGCATCCTCCCGGCCGTTGGCGGCCGGATAATATCCGGGTCGCCGCCCGATCTCGCCAAAGCCCTCATTCAGGTACAAAGCGATGGCGGCTTGATTGCTGACCCTGACTTCAAGCAACAGCCGGGACATGCCTTCATGGGCCGCAGTTGCCAGAACATGCTTCAGGAGATAGCGCCCCACACCTTCTCCCCGGGCTCTCGGGTGGACGCAGATATTCAGCAAATGCGCTTCATCAACCATATAGGTCACGACAGCGTAGCCCACCAGTACCCCGCCCTGGCAGGCACCCCAGAGCCGATAGTTGTCCTTGAAGCAATCAAGAAACACCGACTCGCTCCAAGGATGGGAATAACCCTGGCGTTCTATATCAAGCATCGCCGGAACATCACCAGGCGCCAGAGGTCGCACCAGAAAATCAGCGTCGAGAACTTTTTGGTCGTTTTCCGAACAGGACATTAGCGGGCCACCAGAGGCCGTATTTGTTGCCACAGTGACCGCTTCAAAACCGGGTTACCGGCAATCTCAGCCAGGGTGTGCGGAAACCGAACCGCCGCGTCACGGCCAAGCGCTTCCACCAACCAGTTCTGTTCTGACTCTCCGGCGCTCTGCAGAACAACAACCTGCTGATGCTCCAGCCCCGACAGAAGGCTTCGCATTACCTCAACAAAGTCATGGCCGGAGTTCCCTGGCACCAGCAGATTATTGAAGATAGGCCAGGACACACGCCCAAGCACCCGGGGCTCGCTTTCGCCCATGCTCTTGAGGATATTCAGCGCAAGGGTTTCCTGCAGCCGACTGCTGGCATCTGCGGACATGCCTCCGATCACCGCCACATTCCCACCCATCCAGATCATCAGGTTAACGCTTTCAGAGGGGATCATGGACGATTGCGTTGACATCGCCTCCAGCGGCTCGGGTTCCGGGGAGTCCGTCGCGGCCTCCGGCGAGGCAGGCGGGTCAGAGAGCCGCCGGGAAGTCTTTCCCGGAACGCCAGCCTCATTTTCCATCAATGCCTGCAGATCCGCTATTCGGGCAACGCCTTCCGTTCGATCCGGCCTTGTCGGTTTACGCCGGGCCGACCGACCTGAATCGCTTACGGCGCGGGAGACAGGCTCAGAAACTCCCGGGGCTGTCTCCGAAGCCGCAGCGTCCTCTGGAAACTCAAACTCCGGGCTGGACGCAGCACCTGGCAGCGGTTGCCGGGCATACCACAACCTTATCCCCGCCGCTGCCAGGTAAAACTGACGCTCCACTTCCGATCCAATCATTAATCTTGCCTGTCGGGACTAACCGAATTTGGACTCTCAGACATCCGCAACCTGGGGATGCTGTCGAATTCCGCCCTTACTGACCAGGTTCAGAGCTTCTATGTAGGCCTTGGCGGATGCGATGATGATATCAGTATCGGCACCCACGCCGTTAACGATCCGGCCACCGCGTTCCAGGCGCACAGTCACCTCACCCTGGGCATCGGTACCGCTGGTAATGTTGTTTACGGAATAAAGCTTGAGGTTGCAGCCTGAGTCCACCAAAGATTCAATCGCCTTAAATGTGGCATCAACCGGACCACTGCCTTCTGCTTCTACTTTATGTTCTTTGCCATCCACCGACAGAGTCAGACTGGCCTTCGGCACGACTCCGGTCTCGGTGCATACCTGCATACAGACCAGACCATACCGGCCATTTTCCTCTTTCTGGCGAGTATCACTGGCAATTGCCTGCAGATCTTCATCGAAAATTTCATGCTTCAGGTCTGCGAGTGCCTTGAACCTTGCAAATGCCTCGTTCAGCTCCGTTTCGGTCTCAAACTGAATCCCGAGTTCCACTAACCGGGTACGGAACGCGTTACGACCGGAATGCTTACCCAGCACCAGGCTGTTGGTGTGCCAACCGACGTCCTGTGCCCGCATGATCTCATAGGTTTCCCGGTGCTTCAGAACCCCATCCTGATGAATCCCGGACTCATGAGCAAAGGCATTAGCGCCAACGATGGCCTTGTTGGGCTGGACGGGAAACCCGGTAATCGTAGAGACCAGGCGCGATGCTGGCACGATGTGCTGGGTGTCAATGCGGGTGTCTATGTGAAACAAATCCTGACGGGTACGAAGAGCCATCACGATTTCCTCCAGGGCTGCGTTACCGGCACGCTCACCCAACCCATTAATGGTGCACTCCACCTGCCGGGCACCCTGAGAGACAGCAGACAGAGAATTAGACACTGCAAGGCCCAGATCGTTGTGGCAATGTACCGAAAAAATAGCCTTGTCGGCGTTGGGAACCCTGTTCAAAAGCTGACGGATGGTTTCACCAAACTGCTCAGGAATCGCGTAGCCGACGGTGTCCGGAATGTTAATCGTGTTGGCACCGGCATCAATGGCGGCCTCGATGATGCGGCAAAGGAAATCCAGCTCGGAGCGGCCGGCATCCTCGCAGGAAAACTCCACGTCGTCCACGTGGCTGCGGGCACGCTTGACCGCACGGACAGCTTGTTCCACCACCTCTTCCGGCTGCATCTGCAGTTTGTGCTCCATGTGAATGGGCGAGGTGGCGATAAACGTATGTATACGGCCACGCTGTGCCGGCCGGATGGCTTCTGCTGCGCGATCAATATCCTTGTCAAGCGCCCGGGCGAGACTGCAGATTACTGAGTCTTTGATGGACTCGGCGATTGCTTTCACCGCCTCGAAGTCACCCTGACTGGCAATCGCGAACCCCGCCTCAATAACGTCGACCCGGAGCTTTTCCAGAGCTTTCGCAATGCGGAGTTTTTCCGCTTTGCTCATGGTGGCACCGGGGCTTTGCTCACCATCACGGAGCGTTGTATCGAAGATGACCAAGTGATCAGTGGCAGGCATTGGCAGGCTCCATTTCAGG
>JAXHUV010000199.1:0-4270 GCA_034189445.1 Pseudomonadota bacterium | reverse complement strand
TACGCAGGAGCACCCTGCGGTCGCTTTCGGAAATGTTGTAGAGGTCCAGTTTGCGGTCGTCCCGATTGCGGTAAAACACCCGCCCCTGATCCGGAATGAGTGAACCGGAAAGACATCCCAGTAGCGTGGTCTTTCCGGAACCGGATTCCCCCACAATCCCCAGGATCTCGCCTGGGTAGAGATCGAAATCCACCCCATCCACGCCCTTGCCCGGGGCATACAGCTTGCGGATTCCCTGTACCTGCAACAGTGGCGTGGCCGCCTCCATCGGGGTCTGTTCAGCGTGCATCACGGACATGTCTCCTTATTGGCGGCTGTTTGCTGTTGCCGTTGCCGGCAGTAGTCAGTGTCTGAACAGACAAATATCCGCCCCCCCTGGTCATCGGTTATCACCTCGTCCAGAAAGGAGTCCGTGGCTCCGCAAAATTCACAGCTTTCCTCCCATCGCTGGATCTCGAATGGGTAGTCTTCAAAGTCCAGACTGCGCACCCTGGTATAGGGCGGGATGGCGTAGATACGTTTTTCCCGGCCAGCACCGAACAACTGCAGGGCGGGGCAGAGGTCCATCTTCGGGTTGTCGAACTTGGGAATCGGGGAGGGATCCATCACGTAGTGGTTGTTCACTTTCACCGGATAGGCATAGGTGGTGGCAATATGGCCGTGACGGGCGATGTCCTCGTAAAGTTTCACATGCATCACCCCGTACTCCCGCAAGGCATGCATGGTGCGGGTCTCAACTTCACGAGGCTCGATAAAACGCAGGGGTTCCGGAATCGGTACCTGGTAGACCAGAATCTGTCCGGAACGCAGAGGCGTTTCCGGAATCCGGTGCCGGGTCTGGATTATCGTAGCCTCCGTAGTGACTTCCGTAGTTTTGACACCTGCAGTCCGGGCGAAGAAGCGGCGGATACTGATGGCATTGGTAGTGTCATCCGCGCCCTGATCAATCACCTTCAGGGTATCGTCCCGCCCGATAACGGTTGCGGTAACCTGCATACCACCCGTCCCCCATCCATAGGGCAAGGGCATTTCCCGGCCCCCGAACGGCACCTGGTAACCGGGAATCGCCAAGGCCTTCAGCAGCCCTCGCCGGATCATCCGTTTGGTCTGCTCGTCCAGGTAGGCAAAGTTATAACCGCCTGTTTCGTTGATCTGTTCCTGCCGGAGACTCATGCTTCCGACTCCTGTCTCGGTACGATGCCGGCGGTATCCGGCTTTTCGACCACATCGTCAGCTTTTTGGTAATACTCCTTTCTCAACTGCCGTAACAGCACCAGTTCCGACTGGAAATCCACGTAATGGGGCAGTTTCAGATGGGAGACAAAACCCGAAGCATCCAGGTTGTCGCAATGGGACAGAACGAACTCCTCATCCTGGGCGGCAGTGTCCAGTTCTTCTCCCAACTCCCGCGCTCGCAATGCCCTGTCTACCAGAGCCATCGCCATGACCTTGCGCTCGGACTGGCCGAAACCCAGGCCGTAACCCCTGGTGAACCGGGGCGCTTCGGTTTCGTTACCGCCAAACTGGTTGATCATGTCACACTCGGTAATCTCGATATCGCCGATAACAACCGGAAAGCCCAGTTCCTCCGGCAGTATTTCCACCGCCACCTCGCCATACCGGATCTCGCCAGCGAACGGATGGTTGCGGCCATACCCCCGTTGGGTGGAATAACCAAGGGCAAGCAGGAATCCTTCATCCCCCCGGGCGAGCGCCTGAAGCCGTATGTCCCTGCTGGCCGGATAACTGAGAGGATCGCGGGTTATATCACCTGGCTCCCGGTCGCCGGCTGCCGGTCCGGTTTCCCCATCCGGGCCCTCGATCATCCCTTCCCGATTGAGCATTTCCAGGACCCGCGGACAGGGTTCCAGAGGTTTTTCCTCCGGTTCTGGTCCCCTGGGCACCTCGCCATTGGCCATCAGAGTGAAGTCCAGAAGTCGGTGAGTGTAATCGTAGGTTGGCCCCAATACCTGGCCCCCGGGCACATCCTTGTAAGCAGCGGAGATACGCCGCCGAATTGCCATCGTGCCGGTATCCAGGGGGCGGGAATAAAGGAATCTGGGCAGAGTGTTGCGATAGGCGCGTACCAGGAAGACAGCCTCGACCACATCGCCACTGGCCTGCTTGAGAGCCAACGCTGCCAGTTCCGGATCATAAAGGGAGCCTTCTGTCATGACCCGATCCACTGCCAGCCGAAGCTGACTCCGGATCTGTGTCACCGACAGCTCATTCGTTTCCGCGATGCCGCGTCGACTCTCCGCCAGCCACTGATGGGCAGCATCTATGGCTTTTTCGCCACCTTTTACTGCAACGTACATGATTATTTCTCCTGTCCGTCGAGGCTGACCCTGGTGCTTCGGGGTAACGCCATCAACTGGTTGCCGCAGGTCAGAATGAGGTCAACGCCACAGGGGAAACCTGCCTGATTTTCGGCCAGTTGTTGCAACCAGCCGGCATCAAACCCGGCAATCCCGACACGGCGTTGTTGCCGGATCCCCGGCCCTTCCAGAGTGAGATTGCCCTCCTCTTCCAATGCATCCACTTCGACAATCAGCGTGGCGGACCGATCGGGATACTCGAAAGTGCCCTGATTGAATGCCGACAGGGAACAGCCACCTTGAGCGGTGACCAGGGCAAACAGTGCCTGATTCGAACCACTGGCAATACGGCAACCGCAGTGAAATCTGAGGGAGTTGATGGCCGCAGCGCTGGTCAGATCCGGTTCCAGCCACACTGGCGTTTCCTGATCCAGCAATGCCAGGCAGACCTGATAAGCTGCCGGGGATAGCGGAGCGGGGGCAATCAGTTGCGCCAGGTTATGCCGGGTACCCGGCTCAGCCATGGCCATCAGAACCTGACGAAAGACCCCCTGGGATTGGTGCGTGACATCCGAGAAACCGTCGCAGAGCCCTTCCAGAGCGACAACGGCCGGAGATTGAACGGTTGCAGGCATGATTATTCCCCCCGGACCATGGTCATGAAATTCACTCGGGTAGCAGCCGCCTTGCGGGACTGCTCCCGCCGGGCAGCCAGCCATTCATCATGGAGCGGTTTGATAAGGGTTTTCTGGAGTCCTTCGTCCTGCTGTAACAAGGCATCAAAAACCGCTGCCAGTTCTGCATGACGTCGACTACGCCCTTGCACATAGCCAAACCCCAGGGTACCGGAGGGCAACTCGACCACGCAGCGGCTCATGGTCATTTCACCCAGGTTGAAGGGGTTGCCGGTACCACCGGTGCGACCCCGTACCATGGCGAGACCGATTTCCGGTGCTCGCAGATGGCGATATTTCGGGCAACCAAGCTGTTCCAGCCATTGCTCAAGACTTTCCTCCGCAGCTCGGGCCAGAACGCTCATCCAATGTTGGCGAGCCCCTGTTCCGGCCTCCGGTGAGGCTGTCTTATTGATGGTCATGACGACGGATCTCCCTCCGTTCTCGGGTTTTGTCTGGGTTCAATCTTGTATTCAAAGCAATCCGCTCGGCTGCGCGAAACGCTGTACTCAACCAGCGCTCCTGTTCGGGTACAGAGGTTGTTGGAGCGGATTTTCAGAAGCGGCATGTTGCGCGGGTACTGAAGTAAGAGGGATTCCTCCCGGGTTGGCATACCGGCAGAGATCAACCCCTGTTTGCGCGTCAGCTGCAGGCCATAACGCGCCTCCAGTAAGGCATGAAGCGAACCACCGCGATACTGCTGTTCGAGGTCCGGAAAATGATGTTTCGGCAGATAATGACTGATCAGTGTGACCGGCTTGCCATCGATACAGCGCAAGGTGTCGATCCGGAACACTTCGGTTCCCGGCTCCACCCACATTTTCTGTGCCAGTAACTGGTCCGCCCGGTGCAAGAAACGACCAATAATCCGGGCTTCGGGGTGATGGCCCATGGCTTCCACGGATTCGCTGAAACGCCCCCGCGCGCCAATCTGGTATTGCAGGGAATGTTCCAGTATCAGGGTACCCTTGCCTTGTTGACGCAACACCATACCGGCCTGAACCAATTCATCGATAGCCCGACGCACAGTGTGACGATTAATGGAAAAACGCTGTGCCAGCTGAATCTCGGAGGGGAGGTATTCTCCGCTCCGGAACTTTTCCCGGATTTCCGTTTCCAGGGCACGAGCCACATCCTCGTAGATGGCCATGTATGTTCTTCCTTACTTGTCTAGACAACTCGTTTTAGCGATCAATCCCGCTGCCGGAGCGAAGTCAGGTTGAATGCTGATCAGATAAACCGTTTCCTGATCCACTGGGAGGCAATATCCAACGCGGT
>JAXHUV010000198.1:0-4272 GCA_034189445.1 Pseudomonadota bacterium | reverse complement strand
CCGCCACCCGTGCCAGCAGACGCACCAACAGGCTCTCCAGGGATGCTTCATCCTGAATGTTCATGAAAATGGTCGCGAACTCGTCACCGCCGAGTCGCGCCAGGGTGTCCTCTTCCCGGAGTTCGGCACGCACTCGCTTAGCTATCTCAACCAATAACTGATCACCCGCCTCATGGCCGAAGGCATCGTTCACCGACTTGAACTCGTCAAGATCAATGTAAGCCACCGCCAGTTTGCCACTCTGTCTTCTGGTCAGGGCCATGGCCTGCTGCAATCGGTCGGCAAACAGGACCCGGTTTGGCATTCCGGTCAGGGCATCGTAGTGGGCCATGATCCGCAGCCTTCGTTCCTGCTCCTTGAGACGACTGATATCGCAGAAAATGCCGACAAAGTGCGAGAGCTCACCATGGTCACCACGAACGCTGCTGAGGGTCACTGCCAAGGCAATGGGCTCACCGTCGCTTCTTTTGATTGCGAACTCACCTGACCAAAAACCCTGGGCCCGGGCACTGGCAAAAATGCCACTGCCTTCATCCACCGGCAAGGGTGGTAAGTACCCTATGGCCCGATTGCGCGACCGGCCAGTAATTGCCAGGTACGCATCGTTGGCATCAATCACCATTCCGTGCTTGTCGGCAATGAAAATCGCCTCCCGGGCATATTGGAATACACTGGCCGCCAGACGCTGGCGCTGTTCCGCCCGTTTCCGCCCGGTGATGTCGTACAGGGAGCAGAGAATCAACGCTTCCGGTTCATCCTCCGTGTGCGCGGGCGCCATGGTCAGCTCAACCCAGACTTCCGGGCCGTCAGAGCGATTCAGGACCCACTCGCATTGCTCAACCTTGCCAGCGGATACCCGTGCCAGCATAGATATCATTTTCTGTCGGGATATCTGCCCGTCGGGCTGGTATTCGGGCGAAAAGACCGCCAGATCCTTG
Organism: Pseudomonadota bacterium; assembly: GCA_034189445.1. GTDB lineage: Bacteria > Pseudomonadota > Gammaproteobacteria > Pseudomonadales > Oleiphilaceae > Marinobacter. Next base: position 3,334 of record JAXHUV010000198.1, on the reverse strand, counting down.
CCCATCAGCGATTCGCTGGAAGTATACCTGAGCAAATCCACTGAAGCCCGGTTGGTGTTACTGAAAAGGCCGCTTCGGATCAGTAATGCCGGTTGTGGCCAGCTCTGAATCAGCTGGCACAGACGCCTCTGTTCCGAGGCCAGTTGCCGCTTGCTCCTGCTCAACCAGAGAGACGATACAACCAGCAACAGCACCAGAACCAGAATGGTAAAACCCCAGAGCCGGTACTGCTGGAGAGCATCGACCCAGGTAAGTTGCGGCATCTGACCGTACGGTGGAACGCGCGGGGTCAGCGCTTCAGCCGCATTGGCTGTGGCAGTCGCCAGCAGCTCCGTGGCAATGGCAATCAGCAGGCACAGACTGATAGCAAACCGGCGAAGGTTCACGGAGCCCTCGCTGGCAAGAATGAAGGGTTTGACAAGCGCTGGGTGCCCGGATTCAGATCAATCATTCCTTCTGAAAGGATCAGGCGAAAGAGGGCGTCGGTCATGGTTTCGATGGATCCTAACCGGGCTTAAAGATTAATATTTGTCAATAAATATCAGTTTACTGCTTCACATACTACCGGTAAAACCGCAACATGTATTGCATCGTCAATTTAACCCGAAGACCGGAACAGGGGAGCAAGAACGAGCAGGGCTCCGGTCAGCATTGTGTCCTCAAAAAACAGCAAGGGTGTTTATCAGGTCAGGGGTTTGAACCGGTCGGGACCGGCCTTGGAGCTGGCTTGCGCCTCCCCAGGAGTTCCGATGGTGCGGGCAAGGCGCTGGGCGGTGACGGACCACACCACATAATCGGCTGGGCAAGGCTCATAGCCCTTCCCCATCATGGTGCCGGCAATGCTCCGGAGAACCGATTCGGCACGAGCCTGGGTTGGCCAGGGGCCCCGGCAGAACTGGCCATCCGGTCTCCCCTGGTCCGGCCCGGCCAGAGCCACCAGCCCCCAGCGACCCTCGCCGACAGGCCGGATATGGAGTTCAATCCGTTGGCCGTCACTCATCATCACCAGATCCCGGAGCGGGCCGCGGCCGTGAAAATAATGAAGCTTCATAAAGCCGGTGCGTTAATGCGGAACATGACCCGACCTGTCCTGAACCAGAACCCAGGGCGCAATGACCACCGCCCAGAGCTCGGCGTTGCGGTCATACCAGTTTTGCGCGGTGTCAGGCGCAACCTCGCCAACCCTGGCGTCCCGCATCCAGTGTTGAAAACGGCTTTTGTTATCCGCCGCCAACTCCGTGGCCACCTCGAGCAGATCAAGCTCCGGCGCCACCCGGACCACCTGCCCCCGGGCAAACCAGGCCTGCAGTTCATGCCAGCGGATGCGGGAAGTCTCGAGATTCAGTTTGGCTTTCAGTTCGTCCCGGGAGGGGGAGGATGACATGGTTACCTCTTTCATAAAACGATGGCTCAGACCGGCCAGACTACCGGAAATTGCCCCCTGCCGCATCTGCCAGAATCTCTGCGATCTGTTCTGCCAGGGTCATGGGGTCAAAGGGCTTCGGGATAACGCCGAGCGCACCCAGCGCCTGATATTCCTCGATTTCGGATTTCTGAAGCCTGGCCGTCATAAAGATGACTGGCACTGTCTCCAGCCCAGTGATTTTTCGGAGTGCCTGCATCGTCGCGGGGCCGTCCATTCCCGGCATCATCACATCCAGCAGAATCAGTTCAGGCCCGAACCCGGCAGCCCTTTCTAAAGCCTCAGCCCCGGACTCGCAAATCGCCGCCGTGAAGCCACCGACATCCTTCAAGGCAATTTCCGCAACCGCCCGGATATCCGGATCATCCTCAACATACAGAATTTTCCGGTGGAATCAGCGCCTTCAAATGACCACCATAAGCGTACAACGGACATTATTTTCGACACCAACCATTTCGTGCAGGTGGATGCACTCACCGGAACCAGGCCGATGTTTGATCTGCCGCCACCGGGGGAGAATCGGATTATCGACGCGGCCTTGTCCGGCCAGACCTCGGGTGTTGTTTCCGATCACTCCGGGAAAAAGTGGATTTACGCCACACAACACCTTGAACGCGTGGGCTGGATGTTCCTGAGAGCCATACCCTACGAGCAGGCAACGCAACCGGCACGGGCAGCTTTCAACAGTTTTCTCTCCGCCAGTGCTCTGGCGGTTTTGGTAATTGCAGCGCTGGCCTGGCTGCTGGCGCTGGCAACAACCCGTCCATTAGAGAAAATATCACTCAGGATAGGGGAAATGGCCACCGAGGGTTTCGCGGCAAAGCGGTTGTCTCTTCAAGGCCCGCCAGAGATCCGAAACCTGGCCAGGGCCTTCAATAAGCTGATGAAGGAACGGGAGGCGCTGGATACCATGAAGGATGACTTCATCTCCACCGTGAGTCATGAGTTGCGCACTCCTCTGACCTCGATAAATGGTTCACTGAAACTATTGCGCTCAGGCGCCGCGGGTAAACTGCCGGATAAAGCCGGGTCGATGGTAGATGTTGCCTTTCGGAATAGCGAACAATTGCATCGGCTGATTTCCGACCTGCTGGACTTCAACAAGACCATGGCAGGGCAGATGCCCATGGACCTCGAGACAGTTGATCCGGCTAAATCAATCCGGGATGCCCGCGATGGCAACGATGCCATGGCCAGGCACTACCGCATTGCGCTGAGAATGGAGAATTGCGCAAAAATATTCGTCACCGCCGATCCATCGAGGCTCCGGCAAATCCTGGATAATTTCATCAGCAATGCCATCAAGTTTTCTCCTACGGATGGTTCGGTCAGGATCTGGTCCGAATCAACCCCGACCGGGCGGGTTCGCATTACGGTATCGGACCAGGGCCAGGGGATTCCGGAAAGCTTCCTCCCCAGGCTGTTTCAGCGATTCGCCCAGGCCGAATCCGGCTCCGCCAGGGCCAAAGCAGGCACGGGTCTGGGACTTGCCATTACCCGGGAGCTGGCCACCCTTATGGACGGAGAAGTCGGCTACTATTATCACAACGGTGGCCATTTCTGGGTAGAGCTACCTGCCACCGATGCAAGAACACGCCCAGCCCGAGGCAACCATGAAACACCCTGATTTCCCACCAGACGAGGCCCGGCGGGGTCCGGCTATCCACGCCTTCCCGCACCGGCCATCTATATCCTCGGCATGCTCTCAAGCAGTGCGCAGCATCTCTCTCACAACGTAATGGAGAATGCCGCCATGCCTGAAATACACCGCCTCGTTCGCGGTATCAATCCGCGACTTGAGTTCACAGCTGTCGGTGCTGCCATCCTTGTACTTCACGGTCATCTTCAGGGTCTGGCCGGGTTTGATGTCGCCGGACAGGCCCTCGATGCTGATAGTCTCCTCGCCGGTCA
>JAXHUV010000197.1:0-4293 GCA_034189445.1 Pseudomonadota bacterium | reverse complement strand
TCGGCCAGGTCGTCGCCAACGTTTTTGCCCATGGCGCCAGCGTCGCCCCGGTAGTCCAGGACATCGTCGACCAGTTGGAAAGCGAGGCCAAGGTGCCTGCCATAGTCTTTCAGCCCCAGTGCCTGCTCTTCGCTGGCGCCGGCAAGCAGGGCGCCGGTGTGGGAGGCGGCTTCGAACAGCATGGCGGTCTTGTTGTGGATGACCTTCATGTACTGGTCTTCAGTCAGGTCCGGGTTTTTCACGTTCATCAATTGCATCACCTCGCCTTCGGCGATTACCGCCGTGGCCTGGGACAATATTTCCATAACGCGCAGGTTTTTCAGTTCCACCATCATTTCGAAGGCCCGGGCATAGAGGAAATCACCTACCAGTACACTTGGCGCATTGCCCCAGCGGGCGTTGGCGGTGCTGCGGCCCCGACGCAGGTCGGAGGTGTCAACCACGTCGTCGTGCAGCAGGGTGGCGGTGTGCAGGAATTCGATCACGGCGGCGAGCTTGAGATGATCGCTTTTGTCGTAGCCGGCAGCCCGGCTGGAAAGCAGAACCAGTAACGGCCTCAAGCGCTTACCGCCGCTTTCGATGATGTACTGGGCGATTTTCTCCACCATGGGAACATCTGAGGAAAGCCGCTGGATGATCAGATCATTGACGCGGCTGAAGTCGTCGGCCACGGTGTCGTAAATGCGCTGGGCTGTCATGCGGCTTGTAGATCCCTTGCTGGTGTTTCTGTTGATATTTCGGGCAGGAGGCAGCAATGCTAGGTATTGGTGGAAAGAGTGTCAATATTAACTCAAGGCCAGATAAATGCCTTCATCCGATCCCCCCGGTTCAAAGGCGGGGCCAGAAGAAAGTTTTCTTCCGACCCCATGTTCACGAAGCAGGTGAACTCCTTCATCTGCCCCCATGTTAAACTTGCCTGGGGTGGCGTCTTCCCGTACAATCACGCGCCCAACTCATCCCAACCTGCGCTCCCTGCTATAGGGTCGCCAGAGCGCCTCCCTTAGAACCAGGTGGATAAGAGCAGGGATGGGTCAATCGTGGAGAACGAGTGAATGTACGCAGTTATTGTTAGCGGTGGTAAGCAGCATCGTGTAAAAGAAGGCGAAACCCTGAAGCTGGAAAAGCTGGAAGTTGAAACCGGTGGCAATGTTGAGTTCGATCGTGTTCTGTTGATCGCCGACGGTGACAAGGTTCAGGTAGGCGCACCGGTTGTTGATGGTGCCAAAGTGACCGCGGAAGTGGTTAGCCACGGCCGTCACGACAAGGTGCAGATCATCAAGTTCCGTCGTCGCAAGCATCACATGAAGCGTCAGGGCCACCGTCAGTGGTTTACTGAAGTCAAGATTATGGGTATTGAGGGCTGAGGCTCTCGAATCACCCGTTAAACGAATGACCCCTTAAATAAGGAGGCTGGTAATGGCTCATAAAAAGGCAGCAGGTAGTACCCGTAACGGTCGCGATTCCGAGTCGAAACGACTTGGTGTGAAGCGCTTCGGCGGTGAGAGCGTATCCGCAGGCAGCATCATCATCCGTCAGCGTGGCACCCGTTTCCATGCTGGTAGCAATGTTGGCATTGGCAAGGACCACACCTTGTTTGCGAAAGCGGACGGCCAGGTTAAGTTCGAAACCAAAGGCCCGCAGAGCCGCAAGTTCGTGAGCATCGTTCCGGCTGCGTAAGCAGCGGCGATCCGGTTCTGCAGAACCTTGGGTGGCGCTGATATCCTGATATCATCAGGTGTTCAGAACCATCCGGAGCCCCGCAAAGCTTCCTTGAGGCTGCGGGGCTTTTTAGTTTATGCGCATGGCGCAGAAGGTTGATTCATGAAATTCGTAGACGAAGCCACCATCATTGTGGAAGCCGGCAAGGGCGGCCACGGCTGCCTGAGCTTCCGGCGTGAAAAGTACGTTCCCAGGGGTGGCCCCGACGGTGGCGACGGGGGTGATGGTGGTTCCGTGTATCTGGAAGCCGAGGCGTCACTGAACACACTGATCGACTACCGGTTTCAGCGTAAACACAAAGCGCGGAATGGCGAGCCCGGTTCCGGGCGCAACTGCACCGGCAACAAGGGCGAAGACCTGGTTTTACCGGTTCCGGTGGGTACCACCGTGGTCGATATGGATACCCACGAGGTGCTGGGGGATCTGACCCATGCCGGTCAGCGCCTGAAGGTTGCCCAGGGCGGGTTTCATGGTCTTGGCAATACCCGCTTCAAATCCTCGGTGAACCGTGCGCCGCGCCAGACCACCAAGGGCTCCGAGGGCGAGTTGCGCAACCTCAGGCTGGAGCTGAAGGTGCTGGCGGATGTGGGCTTGCTGGGCATGCCCAATGCCGGTAAGTCCACCTTTATCCGTTCGGTCTCTGCGGCTCGCCCGAAGGTTGCAGACTATCCGTTTACCACGCTGGTGCCCAATCTTGGCGTGGTCAGCGTGCAGGCGCATCAGAGCTTTGTGATTGCCGATATTCCCGGTCTGATCGAGGGCGCCGCAGAAGGAGCGGGGCTCGGTATCCGCTTCCTGAAGCATCTGGTTCGTACCCGGCTGCTCCTGCATCTTGTGGATGTGGCGCCTTTCGATGGCTCCTCTCCCGCCGATGCGGTGAGAGCGATCGAGCACGAACTGGAGAAGTTCAGCGAAACCCTCGCCAATCGCCCAAGATGGCTTGTGTTGAACAAGGTGGACATGGTGGCCGGGGAAGACCGCGATGCCCATTGCCAGGCGATTATCGATGAGCTCGGGTGGCAAGGACCGGCTTACAGAATTTCCGCACTCAGTGGTGAGGGCACCCGGCCCCTGGCTCAGGCTGTCATGCGCTGGATCGAGGAGCAGGCCGAAGAAGAGGCTCAGAACCCGGAGTTTGCCGAGCGGGAAGCCCGGCGGCGCCGGCAGATGGATGACGAGGCCCGCGCTCGTATTGAAGCCGAGCGTCAGGCCCGCCGAGCGGCCCGTGAAGAGGACGATGACGACGACTTCGACGATGATGATTACGACGTCGAAGTGGTTTACGCCCCGGAATAAAAACAGGACAGACACCAGAGAGATTGCTCGCGCACCATGACTGAACGCCTACAGCTGCGCCAGGCCCGCCGCCTGGTTATCAAGATCGGAAGCGCCTTGCTGACCAATGACGGCCGTGGCCTGGACGTGGCGGCTCTGGGTTTGTGGGTTGACCAGATTGCAGAGCTGATCGAAGACGGCGTGGAGGTGGTTGTCGTCTCCTCTGGTTCAGTAGCGGAAGGGATGAGCCGGCTTGGTTGGACAGTCAGGCCCGAGCAGCTCCATGAGCTTCAGGCGGCTGCGGCCGTCGGGCAAATGGGGTTGGTGCAGACCTGGGAAGCCCAGTTCAAACGACACGACATTCATACTGCCCAGATTCTGCTGACCCACGATGACCTCTCCGACCGCAAGCGTTATCTCAATGGCCGGGGCACACTCAGAGCCTTGCTGAATTTCGGTGTCGTGCCAATCGTTAATGAAAACGATACCGTGGTGACCGATGAGATCCGGTTTGGCGACAACGACACCCTGGGCGCACTGGTTGCCAATCTGATTGAGGCCGATGGCCTGATTATCCTGACTGACCAGTTGGGCCTGTTTGACAAGGATCCGAGGAATCATTCGGATGCCCGGTTGGTGACCGAGCGCAGAGCCGGTGATCGCGAGCTTGATGCCATGGCTGGTGGCGCCGCCGGTGTGCTTGGCCGCGGCGGTATGCAGACCAAGCTGCGGGCGGCGCGGCTTGCTGCCCGGTCCGGGGCTTTTACCGTCATCGTCGGTGGCCGCATTGAGGATGTGATGGGCCGGTTGCGGCAGGGCGATGTGATCGGCACCCTGTTATTGCCCGAGCAGGGTCGAATGGCGGCTCGCAAGCAATGGCTCGCCAGCCATCTGCAGACCCGTGGCAGGCTGACTCTGGATGATGGTGCTGTGAAGGTACTTTGTCTCGGTGGGCGCAGTCTTCTGCCGGTGGGGGTCAAGGGCGTGGCAGGGCAGTTTCGGCGTGGGGAGATGGTGTCCTGTATTGACCAGAGTGGTCGCGAAGTCGCCCGGGGGCTGGTGAATTACGATGCCGATGAGGCCAGGGCTATTGCGGGCCGGTCCAGCACCCGGATTACCGAAATTCTTGGCTATACGGCGGGCGAGGAGATGATTCACCGGGATAACCTGGTGATCGTGTGAGATTCCTTTCGCCCACAAAAAAACCGGCCAGCTGGCCGGTTTTTTTGTGCCTGTGCCTGAGGCGAGCCAATCAGGCGCTCTTCAGGGATTTGATCTTGGCGCTCAGGCGGCTCTTGT
>JAXHUV010000196.1:0-4369 GCA_034189445.1 Pseudomonadota bacterium | reverse complement strand
TGCTGGCCTGGTACGAGATGCTGGTGCGGGATGCCGAGCGCCTGCAGGATTGCCGCAAGCGGGTTAACGTGATGCCCCTGGGCGCGGCGGCGCTGGCTGGCACTACCTATCCCATCGATCGGGCGGTGACGGCCAGGCTGTTGGGTTTCGACCGCCCGACGGAAAACTCCCTGGACTCGGTCAGCGACCGTGACTTTGCCATCGAGTTCTGCAGTTTTGCCGCGCTGCTGATGACCCATCTGTCACGGTTCAGCGAGGAACTGGTGCTCTGGACCTCCGCCCAGTTTGATTTCATTGATCTTCCGGACCGATTCTGCACCGGTTCTTCGATCATGCCGCAGAAAAAGAATCCGGATGTGCCGGAGCTGGTCCGGGGCAAGACCGGTCGCGTCAACGGCCACCTGATCAGCCTGTTGACCCTGATGAAAAGCCAGCCGCTGGCCTACAACAAGGACAACCAGGAAGACAAGGAGCCCCTGTTCGACACCGTGGATACCATCAAAGGCTGCCTGAAAGCCTACGCCGACATGATTCCGGCCATTCGATCCAAGGCCGACAACATGCGGGTGGCGGCCAGGCGCGGCTTCTCCACCGCCACCGATCTGGCGGATTACCTGGTGAAGAAAGGCGTGCCCTTCCGGGATGCCCATGAAATCGTGGGCAAGTCAGTGGCGTTTGGTGTGGCTGAGGGCCGGGACCTGTCGGATATGACTCTGGGGGAGCTACGGCAGTTCTCCGATTACATTGGTGCCGATGTATTTGATGTGCTGACACTGGAAGGCTCGGTCCAGGCCCGTGACCACCTCGGCGGCACCGCGCCGGATCAGGTGCGCGCGGCGGTCGGCCGGGCCCGCGCCCAATTAACCTGAACCAGAGCCCTGCTGCGGAGCCGCCTTGACCGCCCACGTTGCCCCGATTTCCCTCGACTTTGAGGAGGGAATAGATCGCAAGACCCTCCGCCGTCTGCGGAGCCGGTTTCTGCTGGTCAATCAGCAGCGCTGGAACCGTGCCCATTCGGCGTTGTCCTATCGCCAGCAGATGGTGCTGGAAATTCTGCCTCTGGCTTTTCACCTTAACCATCCGGCCTTGCCCGGTTACCTGGACAGCGATTGCCCCTATGGCCTGAGTAACTACAAGCCGTCACCGGCCACGATCAACGCGGCACGACGCCTGGCCCGGACCTTCTCACTGAAAGATGAGGGCAAGCGTAAGCCGGATCTGGACGCCATGTTCCTGATGGGTAGCCCCGGAACCCTGGGCCACTCCGTTGCCAGTGATCTGGATGTCTGGCTTTGCCACCGCAACGATTTGCCGGAGCGGGGGCTCCGCTGTCTGGAACGCAAGGCCGGGAAATTGGCCGGGTGGGCGGAATCCCTCGGTGTGGAACTTCACGTATTCGTCTTCTGTGCCTCGGACTGTCGGGCCGGTCGGCAGCGGGCCGAGGTAACCGGCGAGAACTGTGGCAGTGCCCAGCATTTCCTGTTGCTGGACGAGTTCTACCGGACCAGCATCCATCTGGCCGGCGCCTGGCCTATCTGGTGGCTGGTTCCTCCAGAGCACGAGGCAAACTACGACGACTGCATGCGCAAGCTGGTGGATTTTCGGTTCGTGCGGGCCGAGGATTACATCGATTTTGGCCCGGTTCCGGCGATCCCCGAAGCGGAATTCCTCGGCGCTGGTGTCTGGCAGTTGTACAAGGGCATTGATGCGCCCTGGAAGTCCATTCTTAAACTGCTTCTGATTGAATGTTATGCGCGGACCACCGGCGAGGCTTTATTGTCCAGCGAGTTCAAGCAGGCCGTTTTCCGGGGAGAGACTGATGCTGACAGCCTGGACCCTTACGTCATGCTTTACCACCGCCTGGAAAGCTGGCTTGCCGGTCCGGAAGGGGCGTCGAGGCTGGATCTGGTCCGCCGGAGCCTGTACCTGAAAGCCGGTTTGCCACTGACCCGGTCCGAGGTCTCGGGGGAGCAGTGGCGCGCCCGCCTTCTGCGCCAGTTGGTGACACGCTGGGACTGGTCCGAGGCCACGCTGACAGAGCTGGACCAGCGTCAGCGCTGGCGGGTAGAGGATGTCACCAGTTTGCGCCGAACCATTGTCAACGAGCTGACCCACAGCTACCGGTTGCTGTCGAAAATGGCTCGGGAGCAGGGCCAGCGTGCCGCCATCAGCGCCAAGGATATCAACCTGCTGGGCCGCAAGCTCTATGCGGCGTTTCAGCGCAAAGCCGGCAAGATTGAGCAGATCAACCCGGGGCTGGCACCCTCGCTGGCGGAGGAAAATCTGGCGTTTCATCATCAGTCGGCGCAGGGTGGCGGCTCCGACGGCTGGCTGCTCTACCGGGATCTGGAAGATCCGGCCGATGCCTTCTGGCAGCCCGTGATTCGTCGCTCCGGTAATCTGGCGGAGCTGGTGGTCTGGTGCTACTGCAATGGCCTGCTGACCCGTTCGACACGACTGAACCTGCGCTCCGGAACCAGTGTCGCGTCGGTCAGCGAGTTGCGGGAAATGCTGGATGCCCTGTCCGCGTTCCTGCCATTTCCGATTGCGCCCGCGGAGAGGGAGGCATTGTCCCGGGGTGTTCGGCCGCTGAGAAGCCTGCTACTGGTGAACGTGGGCGTCGACCCCCAGGCGCACCTCACGGAAAAGGGGCTTCACAAGCTCAGTTCGCGACACGATGCGCTGGGCTTCAGTGGTGGTCGGGAAAATCTGGTGATCGGTATTGACCAGATTACCTTCAACAGCTGGCATGAGGTTAGCCTTCAGCATTACGCCGCCGGCGACACCCTTATCCAGTGTCTGAAGAATGTCCTCGCCTCGGTGGCGGCTAGCCCCGCCGAATTACCCAGTGTTCAGGTGCACTGCCACAACCGGGGCCACGGCTGTGCTATTGCCCGTCGGGTTCAGGAGTTGTTTGCCGATGTGCTCCAGCCCTTCTTTGCCGGCGGCACCGGCCCGCATCCGCTGCGTTATGTGATTGAGATGGATCGTCACTACTTCATGCTCCAGTTCAATGGCCTGGAGCCGGGCTTTGTTGCTCTGGAAAGCTTCGAGGCGCTGATGGAACACCTGGCGTTGCCCCAGGAACGGTATCTGCCGGTGGTGTTTGATCGCCATGCGGTGCAGGACAAGCCAGCCTTGCGGGCCGTTTGCCTGACCAGCGAGCCGGATAACATCCAGGTGTTCTACCGAATTCTGGGCGACCGGGCCCGATTCTGGGTTATTGACGAGCTGGGGTCGGTGTTCAGCTGGGAGCAGGCGGTAACCAGTCGCCGGCACTTGCTGGTGCCGGTATTGCGGTTCCTGGATAACCTGATTGAGCGGCGGCTGCTGCGCGACAATGATTCGGCTCGCGTTGTGGCGGGCGTTCAGTGTTATGAGATTGTCCGGCGCGACGGGGACTGGCGCGCCGAATACCGGCCGGAACCGGATGCGGGCGTGCCCTTGCCAGGGTTTGAGGTTCAGGCCGTGGGTGTCCACGAGGGTGACAGCCGGCTGCGCTTTGATATCTTTTGTGGTGGCCAGGAATTCAGCGTTCAAGAGTATGGCGATCAACTGATTCCGGCGGTGGCGCACTACATTCGGTCCCTGCGCCAGAGTGGCGAAATGTACCCGGTGTATCTGACCGATGTTCATTTGCCCCATGACCTGGATCCGCGGGTGTATCAGCAGGATATCCAGACCAGTCAGTACCTCTATTACCGGTCTGAGCTGGAAGATTCCCTGAACCGGCACCTGGCAAAGACGCGCTGACCTCGCGGCCCGGGGTAGGTGTCAGGTATACTGTGGCCATAATGAATTCTGGGGTAGGTAGCGGGTATGCGAACGTGGGTTCTGCCGATGATGGTGCTGATGCTGGCTCTCGTTGTCAGCGGTTGCGGCCAGAAAGGTCCGTTGTACCGTGACAGTCAGGGCACTTCGATGACGTCCGGGGCGGATTCGGTCCAGGACGAGGACCAGGCGGGCCGAAAAGAAAACCGCGATTAGCGCTCGCTTTCCCGCCTCGCTTGTGACCATCGCTAAAGCCCGACAGGCTGCCGGGCTCATGGCCCCGTTAAACGAATCAGGAAACTCATGGATCATTTCAACTATCGCGATGGCGAGCTTTACGCCGAGGATGTGCCTGTCTCCACCATCGCCGATCGTTTTGGTACACCGGCCTATGTCTATTCCCGCGCCACGCTTGAGCGGCATTATCTGGCCTATGACGATGCCCTGCGGGATCACCCGCACCTGGTGTGTTATGCCGTAAAAGCCAACAGCAATCTGGCGGTGCTGAACGTTCTGGCCCGGCTCGGTGCCGGCTTCGATATTGTTTCGGCCGGTGAGCTGGAGCGGGTGTTGCGGGCCGGTGGCGATCCGTCGCGGG
>JAXHUV010000195.1:0-4371 GCA_034189445.1 Pseudomonadota bacterium | reverse complement strand
GGCCGTGGTACTTACCGTTTCGACGGCAAGCCGGTCGACGAAAAGCGGCGAAAGCGGCTTTGGCGGCATATCGGCATGGTGTTCCAGGATTCGAGATCCTCGGTAAGAGAGAGAAGGAAGTTTTAAATATGGTGGCAAAAGAAAGCGAGGAAACCAGAAAGATCTCGGTAGACCTTGCAAAAGAGAAGCCCTCCAGGCTACAGAACCTTTTCGTAGAGGTAAAAAAAGGACAGAGCATCTTGGAGGATTTCTCAGGGAAGCCTATCAAACGCCTCAACATGCCATCTTCAATACCATGGAAGAGGATAAGAAAGATCTATGAGATCCAGCCGAGAAACTACGAAGAGCTCCTGGCTGTGGAAGATGTGGGTCCGAGCACAATAAGGGCCTTAGCGCTTATCTCTGAACTGATTTATGACAAACCACCTAGCAGGAAAGATCCTGTTAGATACTCTTTCACCGTTGGTGGTAAGGATGGTGTTCCTTTTCCTGTAGATAAAGCCGCCATGGATAGAGCCACAGATGTGCTTAAGAGCGCTATAGATAATGCAAAGCTTGGCAGCGATGAAAAGCTTAAGGCCATAAAGAGGCTTGAGGCTTTTATAGGCGAAGAGGTATAGAAAATAAAGAAGAGGAAAAGGATTAGAGCTTCACGCTGAGGCTCTGTCCACCAACAGCTGCTGTTGTTATATCCTTTACGTAGGTGTTGAGGAAGTCTTTAACATCCTCTGGCTTTATCTTACGCAGATTATCAACAAACTCAAAGCTCTTCTCCCAGCCACCTCCATTGAGCTCCCATAGACCTAGCTGGTATGCCTGGCTCAGAGTGTTCTCATTGCTTAGATAAAAGCTGGTAATGTATCCATTCACAGCCTCCTCTACTCTTTCAGCGCTCACGCCCTCTATCTTCATCTCTTCTATCACACTCTTCATAACGTTGAGCGCTTCATCAGGCGTATTTGTAGTAACAGCAACAACGCCATAATTATCTCTTCTTGAGGACAGACCGCTGCTCACAGAGTATGCCATATTCCTTTTTGTTCTTACCTCTTCAAAAAGTGTATCGCTCAGTATGTCTAAAGCTATGCAAGCAGCATAGTAATCTGGATTATCCATTCCTGGGGCTCTGAAAACACCTCTCACATATGTGTTTGGTATCTCTAAAGGCGCATATGTGAATTTTTCCTCCGTCTCTGCTCTGCCTAATAGATTTGAGCACTCCTGTGATGTCCTCGGAAGTAACCTGCGCGACGTCTCCATTATTTTCTCCACTATTTTGTTTATTTTGTTCAGCAACCCTCCCTCCTCGCCCTCAGGCAAAGAAGCAAAGGCTGATGCATAGCGCTCCACTTCTCTCTGTGTAAAATCACCGACTATAACAAGGAGCATTCTCGATTTTGTAAGGAGCTCTCCATTGTGGTCTCTCAAGTCCTCTATTGTTATATTTCTCAAACTCTCTTCAACTCCATAAGGGTCTAGAGCATATGGATGACCCTCATAGAGCATGGAATTTGCAAGATCAAAAACGTAGCTATCAGGGCTATCCCTCTTCTGTCTCGCTGCAGAGATGAGCTGAGAGCGAACAAGCTCTACTTCGCTCTCCTCCAGAAGAGGATTTGACAGGAGGTCAACAAATATATCCCATGAGCTTTCAAAGTTCTTCTTAACAGAGCGTATATATGCTGTTGTGTAATCATAAGAGGCATCTGTGCCCATTGCTGTACCCATCTTTGTTAACTCTGAGATCAGTTTGTCTTTTGGATACTTTTCGCTGCCTCTCATAGAAGCAGACATGAGGAAAGCATCTATGCCCTGGTTTTCCTCTGTCTGTTTTGTGACACCCCCATCAAAGAATAGCTGCACGCCAACTGTTTCACCGGCTACAGGCTTGAATATCACCCTAAGACCGTCAACCTCAAACATCCCTGTTTCCTGCTGGCTCTCCGCAGGTATAACTGGCTGTACCACTATTATGAGGAGCACTAAAACTAAGATTCCAGCGACTTTTCTTTTTCTCATATCCCTTTTCATATCAGATCACTCTCCTCCAATCTTAGCGATGATTGCGGGTTTAGCAGAACACCGATAACGAAAGGTTTGTCAACTATATAATTAGATGCATATTTTGTTATATCTTCTATGCTAACATCTTTTATGTTATCAACATAGCTGGCATAGTAATCCAGTCCCGTAACAGCCCACGAGAATGGAAGTGAACTGGGTGCAAAGCTGTTATGGAGAGCTTCAAGCTCATAAGCTCTTGTGACCTCAACCATGGCTTTTGCATCTTCTATCTCTTCTTCGCTTACATAATCCACATCATCAAATTTCTCTATTTCTCCAAATAACCTAAGTTTTGCTACATTTAGGCACATAATCCCAACTTATCCAAGATCTCTTTCTGTTTCTTTGTGAGCTCAGAGGTTAAGATCTCTCCATCGCTGAGCTCGATCTTTTTTATCTTTTCAAGCTCTAGGAGCATTCCTTCCAGGTTATACCTGGAAGTGAGCCCCTTCTCCTGCATGAGCTTCACAACTCTCATCCTGAGGATCAGAGCAATGAAGAACACAAAGATGAGCCCCCTCAAAGTGTTGTCTCTCTGCGCATTCATGGGCAGAAGCTTAAGATCATTCTTCAGCACATCAAACTCCTTCTCCACCAGGTCCCTTGACCTGTACGTGGAGAGGCACTCTCTCCAGTCAAGATTCCCCTGATAGAGAAGGACAACCCTCCCCATCCTGTTCACCCTCTGGGCAACAGCCTTTCTCCTTATCTCCAGCTCAAAGTGGTCATCAGCCCTTCTCCATCCTATGTACGGAGAGAGCCTGCCTGCGATCTGGGACACCACATCCTCAGGGTCCATCCAGCTCCTTAGCCTGACTGACCTGAGTTTTTCCACAGCCTCATGTATGCTCTTGTAGAAGAGCTCCTTCTCCTTCAGCTCCCTCTTCGGGTTGTAATAGGCATAGCCCTTCACGCTGAGTTCTCCTATCTCCAGGGCTACAGGCCTTACAAATACGGGCTCTCCCTCATACATCTGCATGAGGTTTGGGTCCTCCATCTCTCTGTGTATTCCTGAGATCAGCTCCTTCACCTGCTTCAGACTGAATGAAGCAGGCATGATGAAACTCATGTCACTCCGGCAGAGCTCCTCCAGGTTTGGGGTGCTGAAAAATCCTCTGTCAAGAACGAGCATGGAGTCCTTCACACCCAGAGCTTTGAGCTTCCTGATCTGATTCTTCAGGGTTGATACGTCCACAATGCTCCCAGGATAGAGATCATACATGACTGGTATCCCACGATCCTTATCAATCACCAGGGAGAGGTTGACCTGGGGCAGATCAAGCCCGTCCCTGTTATAGCCGTATTCAAGGAGCTTTATCAATCTGGAGTAGGAGGAGAGAGAAGTGATATCATAGATAAGGGTGCTTGAAGCACCCTGGATGATCTCCCTGGAGAACTCCATTGGAAGATCGCTCTCTCCTATCCTGCTCAGCAGCTTACTGAGCGATCTTGAAGAGAGCGGAGCTCCTGGATAGATCCTTGAGAGAATGCTTCCCTCACACCAGCTCTGGATGTGGTAAAGGGCAAGAGGCCTCACCACATGGTTCAGGGCGAGGATCAGCAGAGCTCTTGCATCCTTCTCCGGCATATGCCTGGTCAGGATCTCCTCTATCCTCTGCTCCCTGAGCACATGGAGCAGAGGTATGAACTCTCCATAGGAATAGGTACTTCTGGGTAAGATTGATCTTACTCTCACAGGCTCTCCCTCGACCAGCTTGCCAAGATATCTGCTGTGCTGTCTGTTTCTCTTTGTTTCCGGATCATAGTATGGGGTTATCTCGTAGAGGTAGGAGATCCCGTTGATCTTCTTCACTCTTGTAAACTTCTTCATTATGTGCCTATATAGGCACATAAGAATAAAGCCTTTTCGGTCATGGAAGCAGAGAAGATACGTGCAAAATCCTTTCAAAGATGCTCTTTCAATCCAATATGTGCCTAAAACTGTGCAAACTCAGGTTATAGAAAAACCTGCTCTCCGAGAGAGGAAATATCTCAAATCTGTCCTGGCCTGTCACCTGCGCGAACAGCCTGTTACCCTCGGTGGAGATCGTCACAGTGGCGCCCGGGGCTATCTCATATTCTCCAACGTAATATGTCACGTCATTGCTGAGATATTGATGGTGATGAACGTTTCTTTCAAATTTGAATATTGCAAAATTCAACGGTAACACAGGTGTCTGAATCATGAAAGGGGCTGTTTTTGTTACCCTGTTCCCACGCCTGTTGCTCTTTTGCTAATGCAAATAGTTTCACCTGCTGCTCTGTGAGTACGTTTAAGTTGTTAAAATTGATGCAAAGCTGCTCACT
>JAXHUV010000194.1:0-4421 GCA_034189445.1 Pseudomonadota bacterium | reverse complement strand
TCGACGATCCGGTGCGCGTGGCCCGGACCATGAATAAAGGCATGAAGGATGTCGAGACTTTCCGGCGCGCCATGCAGGACGCTTATTATTTCAACTGGATGCTGAAGATCGACCCGGTGTTTCAGTTACCGTTCGAGCCCAATCACGACAATATGCGGGCTCTGGAACTTCACCGGGACCAGCCGGTACACCTGATCGCCGCCAATCTGCGCAAGGCATTCAGTGGCATCGTTGCCGGGAACGTCAAGGAGGGTGGTATACGACAGGTTCAGAAAAAGGGGCCGTTCGAAATTGCCGGCGACCCCAGCCTGATTAAACCCCTTGAGGCCATGCTGGCGCAGTTTGTCGCGCAGAACCGGATGAAGCTGCCTGGTTCTTTGGCCTATAAGCCCAGCTATCGCATTGTCAGCGGGGCGGCCTGAACCGCTCCCCTGACCGGGCGGCAGAACGCTTACTTGCCGCCGTCTGCCGGCAGGCTGGCCCAGTAGGCTGCCAGATTGGCGATGTCCTCATCGCTCAGCGCTGCTGCCTGCCCCTGCATAATGACCGCCTGGCCACCCGAACGCTGTTTGTTCTTGTACGCCTTCAGGGCCATGACCAGATACTGCTCTTTCTGGCCCGCCAGGTTCGGATAGGTCGGAATCTGCGCCAGACCATTCTGGCCATGGCAGGCGGCGCAGACAGCAGCTTTGGCCTTGCCGGCTTCGGCATCCGCGGCGGAAACCACAGCAGGCATAGCAGCGCCAAGCGCAAAAATTCCCGCAGCAGCGTAATCTTTTAGAGTCATCATCGCCATTACCTTCGCATCGTAGAATTCAAGACTTTCAAGCCGGTTCGGAGACCGGATAATAAACCGTATGGCATTGATAGTACAGGGCCGGGGAACCCCGGCAGCCTTAAGCCCGACAGGCTGTGCCGGCCTTTCCAGATCCCGGTTGTTGGCCCGAATGATGCCCTATCCGCTCTGGCCGTCCTGCCAAAGATCGCGAACCAGTTGCCGCAGGCGATCTTCGCCCTCTCTCTGCCCCAGGCACAGCTTTTCGCTCTGAAGCGACGGCCATGGCCGGCCCTGCAATACGCGGCGACACCACAGGGCATGCTCTTCCCGAGCTTTAAGCCACGCCATGATACCCGGCGCCTGGCTCAGCTTGCGCAACACCGGAACCGTGATCCGAAACCCCCGGTAGCCGTTGGCGAAATGGCGCAGGTCCCGCAGATCATCAGCATCCAGTGCCGGCCCTGGCGGCAGATCCACCGTTATCGCCGCCAGCATATCCGGCTCCAGACCGGGCCAGTTGTCCGGCACCAGAGTAAGCCAGTGGCCGGCCAGTCGGTTGCGGATACGCCCTTCCAGGTCCAGGCCCGGCTGCGAGATGCCCCGGATCATCTGCAACGGATATTCGCCACTGGTGGCCTCCTGTTGCAGGCCGACCCTGACCACATGCAGACCACAGGACTGCCAGAAGGCCAGCAGGTCGGTGCTGCCACCAAAACTGGTGCCCAGATAATCAACACCCTGCTCTGTGGTATACGCCCGTGCAGCCTCCACCAGGCTCCGGCCAATACCCGACCGCCTGGCGTCGTCCGACACCGCAATGCGAACGACACGAAGGCCTTTCAGGACAGCGGCTTCCGGGTAACCACTGTGGCTGGCCAGCGATTGCGGCAGGAGATGACCGCGGATTCGACGGGCACCCAGGCTGACCTGTTCGGCCAACCCGGGCGAAAGGCCACCCTCCAGAGAACACCAGAGCACTCCAACCGTCCGGTCGCCAATTCGCGCCCGCCAGCTGCGCGCGGCCGGGTCGTCCAGCCATTGCCGGAGATCCGCTGGGCTGGTGCGGTAATGCGCATCCACTAGCAAACCAAAGGCCTCGGACAGTGGCTCATCAGTGGCGGTTGCCGGCTGCCAGGGCTCGATGACCAGCTCTTCGGCACTGCTTTCGGTTTTTCGGAGTGGAGCGCTGCCATCGGCGGCCAGCAGAAAAAGCTGGGTGACCAGGGCTTCCAGGGGATCATTCCGGGCCCAGCGCACCGGCTCGGTCAGTGTTACCGCCCGCCACTGAGGCGTTAATTGATCAAGGACCTGTCGAAAGCGTATGGCGAAGCCCCGGCCGGTACCCTCGTAGCCATGCACCGTGGTGGCAAACGCCACCCTGGGCCAGCCCAGCAGAACCGATTTCAGTAGAGGTGCCGGAAGAGCAGCAGCCTCGTCCACCAGAACCACCTCGGCCTCCGGTCGCAAGGCCAGGAGTTCCCTGACCGGAATAAACCTCAGGCGCCCGCCCGACCGGATTGTCAACGTCCCGGCGCTGACATGCTCCAGCTTATGCGCCAGAGCTTCACGGGCGTGGTGGAACAGGGTGACTGTATTCTGTTCCGAGGGCGCGGTAACAACGATTTCCTGCCTGCCTTTCTCCAGCAATTGCGCTGCCGCCATGCCCAACGCGGCGGACTTGCCCCGGCCCCGATCGGCCGTGACAACCAACGGTCGGCGTCTTCGGCCCAGGCCAAATCGGACCAGGCGCTGAACCAGTTGCTCCTGATCACGGGTTGTCCCGATTCGGAAGCTTTGCTCCGGCACGGGTGGAATGGCGGGCAATGGCGATGTCGCGCTGCCGGTGGACATTCGGATCACGGCTTCATGGTTGGCGAGAATGTCGGCCATGCGGGCAGCGAAGGGATGTTCCCCGCCATGATCCAGACCGGTTCTCCGATAATCCGGGTCGGCAAACCGGTGCCACTCAGCCAGCGGCGGCATCAACCAGAACAACAGGCCGCCGGCGGTCAATGCCCCTGAAAGCGCAGCGAAGGCATCCGGTGGGTTTCCCTGCCAGCCGTCCCAGGCGATCATGGAGACTTCACGACCGAGCCATTGTCGGGCCTCGGTGGTTACGATCCGGGTCAGGCGAGGATCAGGGCTCTGGTCTGCCGGACCGGTCCAGAGGGCGGTCTGGAGTTGAAACTCAGGTAGCAGGGCAGCGAGCCACTCCAGGTTGTTTGCCCGATTGCCCTCAAGCAGGACCAGGCGGCGTTCGCCGTTGGCGGCAAGGCTGGCCCGCAGGGCGCGCCAGGCAATGGCATCCGGCGCGCAATCAGATCCGGAATAGACCATCAGCTAAGGTTGGCCCCCTGGGCTTCGAGGTCGCCGAAGGCACGCATTTCCAGTTTTTCGACCGGTAAATTTACTGATCCGGACATTTCCATTTTTATGACCTCTTATCTTTCATGTTTTGATCGCAATTATGCGGCAGCGGTATGCGCTCTACCAGCAGGCCGTTACAATACCGACCATGCCGACCGAACCCCAAGTTCCCGAGACCACCAACCTGCCGGATTACCTCACCGATGAACAGCGGGCGATTATTACTGCCGGCTACGAGCATTCGGTGATCACCGCCGTGGCCGGCAGTGGCAAGACATCGACGCTCGCGTGGCGGATTCGGTATCTGCTGGAGCAGGGCCATGATCCGGACCGGGTGCTGGTATTGATGTTCAACCGCAGCGCCCGGGTGGATTTTGAACGCAAGCTGCAGGGGATCTGTGCGCAGAGTGGGCTGGCCCTGCCAGAGGTCCGGACCTATCACGCCATGGGCCTGCGGCTGTACAAACGGTTTGTGCGAGAAGGCTATCTACCGGGATTTTCGGACAAGATTCTGACCGAGCAGGAGATCAGCTTTCAGGCCTGGCAGTTGACGCGGCGGCTGGCGCCGGAGGATCTGGCGGATGAGATACGGCGCAACAAGAAGGATTTTGTCGAGACGGCGACGGGGTTTATTGATCTGGTGAAAACAACGCTGTCGCCGGCGGAGATTGTGTTTGAGGAACTGGGATATTCGGACAGGCACAAGTATCTGATTGATCTGTTCCACAGCTTTGAGCAGTGGCGTAAAAGCCAGGGGCGGATCAGTTATGCCGACATGCTGTATGAGCCGGTGATGGCGATTCATCAGAATCCGCCCTTGCAGCGACTGGTGGGTAACAAGATGGACCTGATTCTGGTGGATGAGTACCAGGACACCAATGAGATCCAGCATCTGCTGCTGCGTTATGTGGCCGGCGACCGGGCCCGGGTGACGGTGGTGGGCGACCCGGACCAGACGATTTACGAGTTCCGGGGCGCCAAGCCCGAGTTTATTCTCAAACGGTTCAGCGATGAGTTCGAAAGCCCGCTGGAGCAGACCCTCAGCTACACGTTCCGCTACGGCCACCGTGTAGCTCTGCTGGCCAACCATCTGATCAGTCACAACACCGGGCGCAAGGATGTGCTCTGCCATTCCCACCCCTCCACCCCCGGCACGGAGGTCACCCTGCATCGGGCGGAGAGCGATGCCGAAGCGGTGCTGCAGATTCTCCAGGGCCAGTCGGAACCGGCCCTGGCCGACACGGCCATTCTGTTCCGGGTCTGGAGCCAGAGCGTG
>JAXHUV010000193.1:0-4424 GCA_034189445.1 Pseudomonadota bacterium | reverse complement strand
CTCACACCGCCTCCCAACCAGAACACTTCGCAGCTTTTTTCTCATGTTATTTTCACTTTTTCTTTTTCTTTTTCGTCTTCATCTTCTTTCTCTACCACTTGCCATACAAACTTATTGTGGACCACCTCATGCCGTACATAGATGGGCGCTCCGAACACCTCCAGCGCCCGGTTTACAATTTCAATGGCGCGGTCCACGCCGGCACAGAAGCCACGGGGGTTTGCCAGTCTGATTTGCATAACGTTGCTCTTGACCTTGAAATTCAGCACCTGCGGGCCACGAGGACAAACTTTCCGGGACACGCGGTGAATACGTCCCTGTACGCTTGACTGCAGCATCCATGCTGCAGACAGTCCCGGAAAGTTTGTCCCCGCACCCTGCTAATTCAGAGTTAGACGATCAAATGTCGTCGTTAATGTGTCGCCCCGGCGGGCTCGACATCAATAATCTGCACTTCGAACGTCAGTGTACGCCCTGCCAGCGGGTGATTGAAATCCACCTCCACTTCATCGCCTTCCACGCGGTTGACAACACCGGGCAACTCACTCTGGCGGGCATCGGCGAAGGAGATCATCACGCCGGGCTCCAGCACCATATCGGGACTGAACTCATGGCGCTTGAAGGTCTGAACGTTATTCGGGTTGTGCTGGCCAAAGGCTTTTTCCGGTGGCACCTGGAAACTGTCCCGGTCGCCGGCTTTCATGCCCATCAGATAGGCTTCGAAGTTTTCCGGCAGGTTATCATCGCCGATTTCCAGCGAAGCCGGCGCTTTCTCGAAGGTTGAGTCGATCAATTCGCCATCAGGAAATTTCAGGGCGAAATGCAGTGTCACCCGGGTACCCTTGTCGACAGGCAGTTCATTCATGAGAGTCGGTCACTCCTTTGCGCATCCCCGTCGGAATCGGCGGGTTTGCGGAACATATCAAGAATCATCATGGCGGCACCGATGGTGATGGCGGTGTCAGCCAGGTTGAAGGCGGGAAAGTACCAGTCCTGCCAGTGGAAGTGCAGGAAGTCGACCACGTAGCCGTGCACCACCCGGTCGTAGACGTTGCCCAGGGCGCCGCCGAGTATGAGTACGATGGCAACGGCGGTCCAGGTTTCATGGCGCTTAAGGTTTTTCAGCCAGTAGACCAGTACCACGCTGACCACAAGGGCCAGGGTGGCAAAAAACCAGCGCTGCCAGCCGGTCGCTTCGGCCATGAAGCTGAACGCGGCTCCGGTGTTGTGCAGCAGCGTCAGGTTGAACATCGGAGCCACCGGAACCGGGTCGCCGTAGGTGAGCATGGCGGCGGCCAGGGCCTTGGTACCGAGATCCAGAACGATCACCAGCACCGCCAGCCACAGCCACTTGAGTTTGCTACCGACAACCTGCCCAGTCATGGTCGCGTCCATCAGGCGTAGGCGCGGGCTTCGCCGGGCCCGTCCAGGTTGGTCACACAGCGAGCACAGAGATCCTTATACTTGGCATTACGACCCACGTCTTCCCGGTGGTGCCAGCAGCGCTCGCACTTGGTATAGGCAGCCGGTGTCACCTTGACCCGGAGGCCCTCATGGGACGTCATTTCCGCATCGCCGGCTTCCGCCACTGGTTTAACGCTGGCCCCGGAGGTAATCAGAACGAAGCGCAACTCCTCGCCCAGGTGCTTCAGATCGGCGGCCAGGTCGCCTTCACAGAACAGGGTCACTTCGGCACTGAGAGAGCCTTTGATTTCGCCTCGTGCCCTGGCCTCTTCCAGGCACTTGTTGACGGCCTCCTTCACACTGTACATCTCGCGCCAGTAGGCGCGGCCCAGCTCGGCGTTTTCCGGCAGCGCGGTCAGGCCTTCATACCAGGTTTCATAGAACACGGTATCGCTGCGCTGGCCGGGCAGATGCTGCCAGATTTCATCAGCGGTGAAGCTGAGAATCGGGGCGATCCAGCGAACGAGTGCTTCGGCTACATGGTAAAGAGCGGTCTGGCACGAGCGCCGGGCCAGACTGTCGGCCTGGGTGGTGTACTGGCGATCCTTGATGATATCCAGATAGAAGCCGCCCAGGGTTGCTTCACAGAAGTTGTACACCTTCTGGTAAATCCGCAGGAAGGCGTAATTGCCATAGTCCTCATGGAGCTCTTCCTGTAATTGCAGGGCACGGTCCACCATCCAGCGATCCAGGGCGATCATGTCCTCCGGTGCTACCATATGCTGCTCCGGATCAAATCCGGTCAGGTTGCTCAGCAGGAACCGGGAGGTGTTGCGGATCCGGCGGTAACCATCGGCGGTCTGGCGCAAAATGTCCTTTGACACGGTCATTTCGCCGCTGTAATCGGTTGCGGCCACCCACAGGCGCAGGATATCGGCGCCCAGCTCGTTCATGACTTCCTGAGGCGCGATCACGTTGCCCAGGGATTTGGACATCTTGTGACCCTTGCCATCCACCGTGAAACCGTGGGTCAGAACCTGCCTGTAAGGCGCCACGCCGTTCATCGCGATGGAGGTTTTCAGGGACGACTGGAACCAGCCACGGTGCTGGTCGGAACCTTCCAGGTACATATCGGCCGGGAACTGACCCAGTTCCTCGCGCACCCGCAGTACCGAGTCGTGGGTCACACCGGAATCAAACCAGACATCCAGGGTATCGGTCACCTTCTCGTATTGTTCGGCATCACTGCCCAACAGGGAAGCCGCGTCCAGCTCGTACCAGGCGTCGATACCGCCCTCCTCGATCTGCCGGGCCACCTTCTCGATCAGTTTCTGGGTGTCCGGGTGCAGTTCCTGGGTTTCCCTGTGGATAAACAGGGTAATGGGTACGCCCCAGGTCCGCTGACGGGAGATGCACCAGTCCGGGGACTGGTTGAACATGGCTTCGATGCGGTTCTGGCCCCAGGAAGGCACCCAGCGCACACCCTTGATGGCTTCCAGGGCGTCGGCACGGAGGTTTTCCTTGTCCATGCTGATAAACCACTGGGGCGTGGCCCGGTAGATCAGAGGGGTCTTGGTACGCCAGCAATGGGGATAACTGTGGCTGAATTTCTCGGAACGAACCAGCTTGCCCTCACGCTGGAGCGCACTGCAAACCGGCTCATCCGCCTTGTAAACGTGCACACCCGCCAGCTCACCGGCGGCCGAGGTGTAGGTGCCATCAGCCTGAACCAGGTTGATGGTGCCGATGTTGTAGGCCTTGCCCACTTCAAAGTCTTCCATGCCGTGATCCGGGGCGGTGTGGACGGCACCGGTACCGGCGTCGGTGGATACGTGATCGCCCAGGATGACCGGCACCTGCTTGTCGTAGATCGGGTGCTGGAGAACCAGGTGCTCCAGTGCGGCGCCAGAACAGGTAGCCAGCACCTCATACTGCTCAACCTGCCAGCGCGCCATGATGCCGTCGACCATATCGGCGGCCAGGATCATCCGTTCAGGCCCCTGCCCGACATCGGTCTGCACCAGCGCATAGTCCAGCTTCGCATTCAGGGAAACCGCCTGGTTGGCGGGAATGGTCCAGGGCGTGGTGGTCCAGATGACAACGGACACATCGCCTTTGCCCTCGTCGGTGCCGAACAGCGACAGGGCTTTTGCCTGGTCAACGGCGGTAAAGCGAACGTCGATCTGGGTAGAGGTTTTATCCTGGTACTCAACCTCGGCTTCCGCCAGTGCGGACTGACCCACCACACTCCAGTAAACCGGCTTGTAACCACGAACCAGGTGGCCCTTGGCAACGATCTTGCCCAGAGCACGCACGATCCCGGCTTCCACCTTGGGGTCCATGGTGAGATAGGGCTTGTCCCACTCACCCATCACGCCCAGGCGGATGAAATCTTCCTTCTGACCGGCGATCTGTTTGGTGGCGTAGTCCCGGCAGGCCTGGCGAAAGGTCTTGTAGTCCACCTTCACACCGGCCTTGCCAATCTCCTGCTCCACCTTGTGTTCGATGGGCAGGCCATGGCAGTCCCAGCCCGGCACGTAGGGTGCGTCAAAGCCCATGAAACCGTGGGACTTGACTATCATGTCCTTGAGAATCTTGTTGACCGCATGACCAATGTGAATGCTGCCGTTGGCGTAGGGAGGGCCATCGTGGAGGATGAACTTGTCCCGCCCTTCACGCTGCTTGCGCAGGTTGCCGTAGACGTCGAGATCCTGCCAGCGCTTGAGCATTTCCGGCTCGCGCCTGGCCAGGTTGCCGCGCATGGGGAAGGCGGTTTCCGGCAGATTCAGGGTGTGCTTGTAGTCGCTCATGGTTTGTGTGCGTACTCTTTTGGTCAGTGTTGGCTTGGTCAGTGTCGGTCAGTCTTTTATTCGTTGGGGTGCAGCCGGGCGTTTCAATTCGTACTTTTCACGGAGCCGTTTTCGGCAATCCACGCTCGGGCATGTTCGAAATCCCGGGCAATCTGTTCTTTCAGCTCATCCACGGAACCGAATTTTTCTTCGTCCCGAAGACCGTGGCGG
>JAXHUV010000192.1:0-4440 GCA_034189445.1 Pseudomonadota bacterium | reverse complement strand
CCGTGAACGATTGAATTTATTGTAGGCAAGCACCACACCCGATGCCATAGGCAGGGCGTATCGGTTCGTGACAATCTGTCCATGAAGGCGCCAGGTTGGTAACTGGATGATCGTCGGCTGCGTGGTCAGTTACGCAAGAGGTGGGTGCCGGGAAGGGAGCGCGCCCCTCCCGGTCATGAGTCATGGACAACAGGAACCTTTGGCCGCCGTGAAGGAAGGCAGGGAGTTCGCCAGAGAACATCAGCGGGAGTAAACCACCGGGCGTTATGCCTGATTCAGGTTGCCGAGGGCTTTGTTCAGGCGCTCGGCCAGCTTGGTGTCCGCGTCTTTGCCGATCCCTCCAAGGCACCAGTTCGCAAGCAGTTTTTCCATGCCCTGCTTATGATCGTTGCCATTGCCTACGGAACCCATGCCATCGGCCAGGCGCTGGACCTGGATTTCCATGCGGCGCGGCTGATCCGCCTCGGGTGACGGGACACCACACAGAATTTCCGCGCGGATCACCAGTTCGACCGGATCACTGGCGCCTGAGGGCTCTGCCAGTGCGGACCAGTGTTGCGGCGCTGAGTCACTGGCGGTTTCGCCGGTTGTGGCTGCCATCACCAGAGACTGCCAGGCGGCTATTTCCACCCGAAGGCTCAGGGTGGAAAGGATCTCATTCAGCCGCTGTTTTTCCTGCTGAACCTGATCCCTGACGCTCTTCGACAGGTTAGACGCGTCGATCTCCCGGAGCGTCGCCAGCGCTGCGGTTATTGCCGGCTCATCACTGTCGGCGGATACCCTGGAAACCTGCTGCAGGCCCGCCTGTGCGGATTCGGCGGCGGCCCGCGATGCCTGGCGCTGTTCTGTGCGTTCGGCATCGCGGCGGGCGAAGATCTGGTCACAGGCCTTACGGAAAGCCTGCCAGAGTTTCCGGTCTTCGCGATGACGGGTAATACCGATGGCTTGCCAGTCTCCCTGCAGGGCCTTGGCCTGATTCATGGCCTCCTGGAGTGGTTCGTGGTCTATCAGTGCCTCGGCTTTTTCCACGATCGCCTGTTTCAGTTTTTCGTTTTTCCGGCGTTCCTCATCCAGTGGCGCTTCCAGTCGCTTGAGCAATTCATCGAAGCGCTTCTGAACGGCGCGATTGTCCCGGAATTCCACCGGCCAGGCTTGCTTCCATTCCTGACGGGCGGTCTGGTGGATGCGCTCGGCGACCTTCCAATCGATCGACGACCAGTCGGCATTGCTCAGGAAGGTTTCGAGCTGCTGGCAAATGGCGGATCGTTTCTCCAGATTGGCTTGTTTCAGGCCGGACTTCGCGGAAAAATAGGTTTTGCAGGGCTCATAGGCCTTGTCGGAGGCAGCCTTGAAGCGAGCCCAGAGGCTTCGGTCGGAACAGCCGCCCAGGTCACGCCACTCATGCTGCAATTCCTTGATCCGCTCCGCCTTGGCTTCAGGATCCATGGGTTGGCCTGCCAGGTATTCCATTTGCTCACACAGGGCAATCTGCTTCGGTTCGGTAGCAAAACCCTGCCAATCAGAGAGCTCCCGTAATTGGCCGTTAAGCAGTTGCATCCGGGCCTGATAGGGTTTTGCGTAGCGCTGATCCAGATCCTGGAAGTGCTGCTGTGTGGTTTTGAATAGCTGTTTCGATTCTTTTAGCTGCTTGGCCTCAAGGGCTTCGTCGAGCTTCTTGAGGTCGGCTTCGAGGCGATTCGCCAGGGCTTTCTGCTGATCCTGGTCAACACGGGGCCCGGCAGGCACCTTGCGCTTGTCGGCCAGTTTCCGCAACCCCTCCAGCAGGGTAGGGGTGGGGTAGCCTTCCGGCCAGTTGATTTCGGCAATCAGGGTTTTTGCCTGGGCGCGCCGCTCGTCCGTGGCACCGTCTTCAGCTTCAAGCAGAGCGCTAAGTTCGACGATGGTGTCCCTATCCTGGGTAATCCTGCGGACAGAATTGAGGTAATTGCGCAGCGCCAGCATGGCGGTCTCGTAGGATTTCTGTTCCTGCTTGTCTACGGCAGTATCCCGGGTCGCTTCCAGCCAGCGGTTTTCCTGGGTCGTCTGCAGCGCATCCAGAGAGGCGAGTGAGGGCAGGGTCTCTGGCGGTTGGGTCTTGAGCTCATCTAGTGTGCGGGCCAGCAGGTCGAGGGTTTGCTGGCGTTGCAGCTGCTGCTCACGTTGGCGTTTTTCATCTTCTGCGGCGGCATGTAGGGCCACAATGCGCTCTTTGCACTGGTGTACCGCTTCCAGGAGCGCCTGTGTCTGCTCCGGTGTGGCGTGTTCTTCCACCTTTTTCCATTGCTTCAGCAGGGCATCAAGCCGGGCCTCGTAAAGCTTGGTGTCTTCGCTTTTTGCCTGGTCCTGTGCGTGCCTGGTCAGGGTGGCAATGGTCTGGCTGACGCTGTCCAGTCGGGCCTGTTCTTGACGTCGTTTCTGGAGCGCCAGCTTGACGGTTTGATAGACTCCCTTGTCCCGGCCTTTGGCCTGTTTCTGTACTTCATGGAGGCTGGCTTCGTCGGTCAGTCTGCCGGCGGCGGCTCGTCGGATATCTGCGGTGACACCAGTAATCGCGATTTTGGCCAGGACACTCTGTGACGGCGAGCCCTCCAGGGTTCCGAGCTGTTCTTCTCTCTGGCTGGCCCGGGTATCTTCCTGTTCGACAGGTTCGGGCTGGACGGCTTTTCGGTGTTTCGGAGTTACCTCCGGTGTCTGACGGGATCTGAACAGTTTCTGGATGAACGCGGCCATAAGAGTATCCTTGGGTGTTGAAACCAGTCCTCGGTGTCGGGCAAAGTCAGACCGCCACCGGCCATCGGCCTCCGATTGGAAGTGCCGGGTAACTTGGCTGGCCAGTCTAGCGTTTTGTGTGCGTGTGCGGAAAGGGTCTGTATGGCAAAGCAGGAAAATCAGGACGATCAGGAGTACAAGGCCCGGGCAACGGCGCTGAGGTTGCTGGCCAGAAGGGAACACAGCCGCCTTGAACTGAGCCTGAAACTCTGTCAGAGAAAGCTGTCGGGCGACATTATTAACGCCGTTCTGGATGATTATGAGAAAGAAGGTTGGCTCGACGATGACCGGTTTGCCGATGTCTATGCCCGTCAGAGAATGGACCTTGGTTATGGCCCGCTGCGGATTCTGGGTGAACTTCAGCAGCGTGGGGTGCACAAGACTCCGGAGTGTGTTGACGAAATGACCGAGGAAGACTGGTGCCAGCGGGCTATCGGTATCCGGGATAAACGGTTCGGCCTGACGGATCTCAGCGAAGACTGGGACGAAAAACTGCGTCAGGCGCGTTTTCTGAATCGTCGGGGCTATTCCGCCAGTCAGGTGGAAAGGGCTCTTGAAGCCCGTGCCGACCAGCAGCCCACCGGCCAGTAGATCAGCCTTAAGGCCGACAGGCTGCTGGCCTTTGACAGGTCGAGTGTTTCAGAGGGTCGGCGGGATCATGCCGAGCTCTGCCGGCAGGCCCGCCCGGAGTTTTTCGTCCGGCTGCAGTTCGTCATCCAGGCGCCCGGGTTTCTGGCTTTCCTCCATCCGCACCATCTGTTCTTTTTGTTCTGGCGCTGGTGTGGCCAGTTCGTTGAGCCGGGCCAGAACATCATAGTAGCGCCGGATATTCTGAACGTATGTTACCGGTTCATGGCCCCGGGCGTAGCCAAAGCGGGTCCTGGTATACCATTCCTTCTGGGCCAGCAGTGGCAGGAATTCCTTCACATCCATCCACCGGTCGGGGTCTTTTCCGGCAGTTTCTGTCAGGCGACGGGCGTCTTCAAGGTGCCCAAACCCCACGTTGTAAGAGGCGAGAGCGAACCAGGTGCGGTCCGGTTCGGGGATCCGTTCCGGGATTTTCTCATGCACGATCCGGAAATACCTGGCGCCACCCTGGATGCTTTCCTCGGCATCCAGTCGGTTGTTGATGCCAATATGGCTGGCGGTGTTCCGGGTCAGCATCATCAGGCCACGGACGCCAGTGGGAGATGCTGCATTGGGCCGCCAGTGAGACTCCTGGTAACCGATGGCCGCGAGCAATCGCCAGTCCATATTAGCGTCCCTGGCATAGTCGCGAAACAGGGGCTCGTATTTCGGTAAACGGTTTTTCACATGATGCATGAAGGTGCGGGCGCCGACATAACCGAGCCGGTCCAGGTGGCCATAGAAGCGCTCGGCAATCTGGGCCAGGGTGCCGTCGGCCTGCAGGCTTTTCAGAAACTGTCGGGCAGCTTTTGCCAGAGACTCATCTTGTGCTGGCGGAAAAAACCAGGCCAGTTCCCCGGGTTCTCCAACGGTAAATGCGGCCTTCACCATGGGGTAAAATACCTGGCTCAGATCGAGTTCGTTGGAGGAAATTATCGCGTAGGGGAACTCACCGCTTTCGACCCGGGACAGCACGCCAGCAGCGTCAAGCCCGGGATGCACTTGCCACTGAAGCTCTGGGATTTCTTCCCGGGCCGCGTTGAG
>JAXHUV010000191.1:0-4590 GCA_034189445.1 Pseudomonadota bacterium | reverse complement strand
ACGTTGTGGCAATGGCGAAAACGCCGCCACCGTCAGCTGGTGCATCGGCCACCTGCTGGAACCGGCAGAGCCTGCCCGTTATAACCCGGCCTGGAAAAAATGGCGCCAGGAAGACCTGCCCATGTTTCCCGAAAAATGGGAAGTTATGCCCAAGGACAGCGTGCGGCAGCAGCTCAAGGTGCTGGAATCCCTGATCCGCCAGGCCCAGACCATTATTCATGCCGGCGACCCGGACCGGGAAGGCCAGTTGTTGGTGGATGAGGTTATCCGCTATTTCGGCGCCAGCGCACCGGTGCAACGCATTCTGATCAACGACCTGACGCCGGCGGCCGTGGCCCGGGCGATCCAGAGCCCCAAAGACAACCAGGAATTCCGTCGGCTGTCCCATTCTGCATTGGCCAGACAACGGGCCGACTGGCTGTATGGTATCAACCTGACCCGCTTCTATACACTTAGCTACCAGCAGCAGGGGGAACAGGGCGTCTATTCCGTTGGTCGGGTACAAACGCCGGTTCTCGGCCTTGTGGTTGAGCGGGACAACACCATTGAACACTTCCAGCCCAAGCCCTATTACCGGATTGAAGGGCGATTCAAAGCTCAGGAGGAGGAAGCCGACCAGCGATCCTTCACCGCCCGCTGGCTGCCCAGCGAGCAATTCCAGGACTACCTGGATGAAGAAAATCGCCTGCTGAACCGGGAAATCGCTGAACAGATTGCCGACAGCGTTCGAAGCCGCCCCGGCACCATCACGGAGTCCCGCTTTCGGGATCGACCGGAAGCTCCTCCATTACCGTTTTCCCTGTCGGCTCTGCAAATCGAAGCCGGCCGGCTGTTCCGGATGGGCGCCAAAGAAGTATTGGATACCGCCCAGAACCTGTACGAGCGCCACCAACTCATTACCTACCCGCGATCCGACTGCCGGTACTTACCGGAAGGGCATTACGCTCAGCGGGAACAAGTAGTGCGGGCCATTGCCCGAGTGGCACCAGAACTTGGGAAGGCCTGTAACGACGCAGATATGGACCGGAAAACCGCCGCGTGGAACGACAAACAGGTCGACGCTCACCACGCTATTATTCCAACCAGCCGCCCGACACCCAGCGGCAAACTCAGTGCAGCGGAAGCAAAAATCTACGGACTGATCAGCCGCTACTACCTGATGCAGTTTGCGCCAGACGCCGTGCACCGGGAAGGCAAACTGACGGTGCGAGTGTCAGAACACCAGTTTCGGGCCACGGAAACCGCCATCCTGGTGCCTGGTTGGAAAACCCTGGAGATAAAACTCCGTGAAGGGCGTTCAGAGCCGGAGAAAACACCATTACCCCGACTGAAGAAGGGTGAGCCGGTATTCTGCGAAGACAGCACCATTGCCGAACGTAAAACCCAGCCGCCCCAGCATTTCACCGACGCTACCCTGCTCTCGGCGATGACCAACATTGCCCGGTTTGTAACCGATACCGAACTTCGCAAAACCTTGCGCGAAACCGATGGCCTTGGCACCGAGGCGACCCGGGCGGCCATCATCGACACCCTGTTCAAGCGGGATTATCTGTACCGTGACAGTCGACATATCCGCGCCACCGACAAGGCCAAGGCATTGATCAGCGCTCTGCCCGAATCGGTGAGCAAACCGGATCGCACGGCTGTGTGGGAAGCAAACCTGGAGAGCATTCGCCGCGGAGAGGGTAACCCGAGAAAGTTCCTGGAAACCCTGAAAGAGGAAATTCGCGGCTTTCTTGACAGACCGCAGGGCCGGCCTGCCCAGGATTCCGAGCACGCCAGGGCAGCTTCACCGGAGACCCAACCCCACTGCCCCAAATGCCGTGCCCCAATGCTGGAGCGAGAGGGCAAATTCGGTCGATTCTATGCCTGCACCCGCTACCCGGATTGTCGCGGCACCCGGCCACTGGAAGAGGCCAGCCCCCAGGACGGCACCAGCCAGAAGCCGATCCCCTGTCCCCACTGTTTCTCGCCCCTGGTGCGGCGAAAAGGCAAAAAAGGCTGGTTCTGGGGCTGCAGTAATTTTCCCGGCTGCCGACAAACGCTGGACGACGACAATGGGAAACCTGCAATCCGTTTACGCAAGTCTACATAACGATACTGAACGCGGATTCATATTTTGGCATAATCACTTGATATAGCAGAGCGTTCCGCCAAAGGGCTCTGCGCCATGCCAGGCAGGAGAGCAACACCCCGGGAGAGCCTGAATGCGTATTGCTTTGCTTGAAGATGCAACCGAACAGGCACAGCATATCCAGTCGATTCTGTTTCAGCGCGGGCATCACAACTACAGCTTCCCCAACGGCCAGATTGTTCTGAGCGCGGTTGCACAACTGCCCGTACTGCTGCTGATACTCACGCTGCTTGTTGGTGCGGCACCTACGGCTGCGGAGCTCTCAGTGACACGCGGCTCTGCCGGGCATTCCGGCGCTTCTTCCGCGAACGCTCCCACCAACCCCGTGCCCCAGTGGGTCTACACTTTTCGACCGGGTGAGAGTTTTTCGGAAGTGGCCAGCGCTCTGCTTGCACCGAACCATCCCGCCAGTCAACTGCTGCAATACAACAAGATCGGCAACGGTACGACACTGGCTGCCGGCGACAGCATTCGAATTCCCCTGGCCTGGCTGAAACGCCAACCGCAACCGGCGCGGGCGACATCGGTAACCGGAACCCTGCAGCTGATTTCCGGAACTACCGGCCAGAAGATAGCGCTTGGCAAAGATACCCTGATCCGTGTCGGTGATGAAATTCTGTCAGCGTCCGGAACCGCCACCATCGAACTGACGGACGGCTCGGAAGTGCGGATTTCTCCGAATTCACGACTGATCTTCAACCGCCTTACCCAGTATGGCAAAGCCGGTATGGTGGATACCCGGCTTCGACTCAACAGCGGCGAGATCCACACACGGGTGAAGCCAATAATGGAAGGTGGCGCCCGATTCGAGATTGAAACGCCATCGGCGGTCGCCGCCGTGCGCGGAACCGCATTTGCACTCCAGACATCGGCGCAGGGCACTCGCCTGCAGGTGACCGAAGGCGACGTGGACTTCGGAGCGCCCGGCAAGACCCGCCGCATTCCGGCGGGCTTCGGTGCCAGCCTGTCCACCACTGGCAATGACAGCCTGAGCATTCGCCGCCTGCCGCCGGCGCCGACACTCAACCCACTTCCCCCGAGGCTGACCCAACTACCCACCACCATGACCTGGCAGCAAAGCCGCGCCCCCATGCATCGGGTGGATATCTTCGAGAGCGACACCGGCCGCTGGGTGGAGAGCCGCAAACTCACCGGCAACAGCTTTGATATCGGGCGGCTGGACAATGGCAGCTATGAGGTTCATTTGGCGGCGCTCGACACTCGCGGTATCGCAGGGATGCCCCGCATCCTTCCGGTGGAAGTCGATCTTCAGGCCAGGGCCGCGGACCTGGTGACTCCCGCGGACGGTGACACGGTGAACGATGACATGCCCGAATTTCGCTGGCAGCTCAACGGCGACAACGAAGTCGCTCGGGTAGAGATTGCCGAGGGCAAAGACTTCCGGAACCTGATCGCCACCAGCGAATGGGCGCCAGAAACGGCTGCCCTGCCATCACGTCCACTCGGGCCTGGTAAGTACTACTGGCGAGTGGTTACCGAAGCAGGTGGTAACTCAGTCGCCACCACCCAGCCGCGAGAGCTAGTGGTAAATGGCAGCCTGCCGCCAGTTCGGATCATCAGCGTAAACTACATCAACAGCCAGGTAAGAGTGTTCTGGGAGAAGGTGGGCACGGCAACAGGCTACCGCCTACAGCTCTCGGAAGAGCCTGGTTTCAACAACATCATCAAGGAAGCAACCTTGTCTGATACCACGGCAGCCTTGCGTCTTATTCCAGGAAGGCGGTATTTTGTGCGCCTGAAAGCGATTTCTGATGGCCCCTTGCAAAGCCGCTGGGGGCCAGGAAGGGAGTTGTACCTGGAATAATCCGTTGATTGGCAGCTACCGGCGTCAGCGGAGCGCTCCGATTCACTACAGCCGAACGTTCAGGAAACATTCGTGTTGTCGTCGTTTTGAAAGTACACGAGTAGTTGCGAGAGCGTCGAACCTCAAGTGAGGGGCTATGGTCAAGAGGGATACAATGCGTAACAGGTATGACCATGGATGAAAGCACCCATCTGCCGTACCCAGCCCTATCTGGTGGCCCGCCATCGACACCCGGCAACCCGTCACGCCCTGTCCCGGCAACAACAAGATGAACTTCGCTGGCTGGTCATCGCCTAATCCAGGAGTCCGCAGCCGGTATAAAAGCCCGGGCGCGCAGTGAGAAAGACGTAAAAGGCTTCCTTCTCAGACTACACTCCAAACCTCCCCGGGATAACGTTCGAGCGCACGGCGCTCCATATTCAGATCCGCCTCATCTGTGTCTGCCTGGGCGGCTTCGTGAGCAGGCGACCGACAATCTCCGTACGTGCCACATACGGGAGACGCCAACAACGCGAATCGCTGGAATTATCCCGATTGTCGCCGAGCAAAAAATAGTGATCGTCCGGCACATGAAACGTGCCCCGGTAGGCCGACGAGATAGTGGCATAGGGCTCGGCCAGCAGATGGCCGT
>JAXHUV010000190.1:0-4593 GCA_034189445.1 Pseudomonadota bacterium | reverse complement strand
TTCGATGGCATCGAAGGCAGGGTGATGGGGGGCGGATTCATCGCCTTTGAGAATATTGTCGAGACCTTCGGGCGTCTGATTTTTAAAGCCCGCGGCAGTGTCGATTTTTTCCGGTAACAAGTCGTCCGATTCAGCCCAGGCAATCAGAAAGCCCCAGACCTTGACCATGGCGTTCTTGCTGGTGCCATGAAGTCGTTTGCTCTTGTTCAGATCGTTCAACAGTTCGATGACTTCCCCGTGCCACTGGCTCCAGGGGTGAGCCTTCAGGGCCTGTGATTGCTCCTGGCGTCGCCTGGCAACCTGATCAATGGCCTGGTAAACGCTGTCCGGCGGTGTGCCCAGGTTCTGAGGATCGTCAATCAGGTTGCGAACACCCTGGCGCAGGTCCCCGGGCGTTTTCCAGTGGCTCAGCGCCTCGTCCATCAGCGCCGGGGGCAGCGGATAGACAAAGGTGCGCCAGTAATCCCGGGCCACCTCGTCCAACAGTTCACTCTGGTCGGTTTCCAGGGTGAGTTTGAACAGGCTGCCGCTGTCGAAGGCGTGCTCGCTGAGCATGCGGTTGCAGAAACCGTGGATGGTGGATACCGCCGCCTCGTCCATCCACTCGGCGGCCAGCAACAGCTTCTTGCGGCATTCCGGCCAGCTGGCCGGGTCCGGGTAGCTTGCATCCCGTAGCTGATAGATCAGCGCCGTTTCCGCAGGCGGATTGGGCTCGTCGGTTGCCTCCGAAAACACCTCCGCGGCCTGGGTGAGCCGGGTGCGTATACGGTCCCGGAGTTCCTTGGTGGCGGCCTCGGTAAAGGTCACCACCAGCAGGTCGGGGGGCAGCAGGTTCTGCAGCGGGCTGTCGGCCGACTGGCCGTGGCCAAGCACCAGGCGCACATACAGAATGGCGATGGTGAAGGTCTTGCCAGTGCCGGCACTGGCCTCGATCAGGGCACTGCCGTTCAGGGCCAGGGCGAGGGGATTGAGAGTATGGCCACGAGTGTCGCTGTTCATTTGGAAGAATGATCCACCTTAGCCGGGATTTTCAGTCAGGGGAAAAGCTAAAAGCACCCATTGGTGTGTATTCCGGGTTCCTTGATCAGGTTCCTGGCTCATGTTCAAAGGCTCGCCAATCTTTTGATGCCACCAATCAACTGGTTGAAACTTTGGGACTGATTCTCATCCAATGACAGCACTGGGCCAATGGCACGAGAGCCAGAGAGTTTCTGATAGGTTTTGGCGATACGCTTCAGTTCTTGGCCGGCGTTGTTTAGGCGATCCGGGTTACGGTACTTCGCGTTGTTTTGCTGTTTGGCCAGTTTTTGCGGC
The DNA here is from genome assembly GCA_034189445.1 of Pseudomonadota bacterium. Taxonomy (GTDB): domain Bacteria; phylum Pseudomonadota; class Gammaproteobacteria; order Pseudomonadales; family Oleiphilaceae; genus Marinobacter. The sequence continues at coordinate 3,279 of JAXHUV010000190.1, read as the reverse complement.
CCGATTGTAGCGGCGACGGCATTCAAGTCGCCCAGATAAAAGCTTTCCAGCTCGTGACAGGCAATGCGGACAAGTGCATCCGGTCGTCCCGCATCCTCACAGATACCTGAAAGTTTGCGTTTGATTTCATGGCAATCACCGGAATCCTGGTCCCGCATTACCAAAAAACGAGCATAGGGATTTTGCCAGGCGCGCAATCGACGAGGTAAACGCTTTTCCAGGTCTTGCTTGCCCTCGAACACCACATAACGCACGTTTACGTTTTGGTCCAAAAGCCTTGGGACTACACCCTGCAACATCGCTTTGGCGGATGGCTCCTCGAGAAAAAATACCAGCTCGGTCATCTCGGATCAGCCCCTGGGAAAAATCCTTCTTTCCACAGGTAACCCATCTGGTCTCCTTCTTTTATAAAGGCTTTTAGCTGAGCGTCATCTTCCGCTCGATGAATTTGAGTATATCCTTGCTCTTTGACCAGCCAGTAAACCTCTTCCAGCTTCACAGCATTCAGGAAATCCGGAGAGTGGCTTGATATAAATACCTGGCCACCTCGTTCAGCATAGGCTCGGAATTCTTCGGCCAGCTCCCAGAGTAAGGTGGGGTAAAGCTGATTTTCCGGCTCTTCGATACACAGAAGTGGATGTGGCTCTGGGTCGTACAAAAGCACCAGATATGCAAACATTTTGATGGTGCCGTCAGATACATATTTGTCAATGAAGGGGTCTTTAAATGTGTCGTCCTGGAAATTCAGAATCAATCGACCATCTTGGGTCAGTATTGGTTCGACCTGATTCACACCGGGAACCCTGTGTTTCATTGCGGTAACGATATTCTGAAAAATTTCTGGGTGACTTTCATATATGTTGCGAGCCACCAACTGTAGATTGTCACCTGAAACTGACAGATGCTCGTACTCACCGATAGCCTCTTTGCTGCCTCTGGCAAGGTTTATATGGAAATCCGACACATGCCAGTTCTCAATAAGCTGCCGAAAAGCATTGGCAGCTTTAAAGCGTTCGAACTGCCCTAAGCCTTTGATAGCAAGCGCATCTTTGCCGACATTTTGCTGCTCTCTCTCAAGTTCCTCATCTTGCTTGTCAAAGTCCTCCTCATTTGTAATGGCATAGCCTGTCCCCTTGGTAAAATCGAGGAAGTGGTAAGGGGAGCCATAGCGTCCACGTTTGTATCGTAGTACTTCACGAAGAACCGCCACTTGCCGGTTATCCATGCCGACTTCGATAAGATAGGTCACCAGCCTTTCGACGCCCGCTATGTTTATACGAAACTTGATTTCCAACTCTATGGACTGGGTATCGTCCACGCCCCGGCTGAGCACTTCTCGAAATCCTCCCCTAACCTGGAGAGCTTGCTTCACGTTGAATGTCAGGCAGTCTTTCAGAAAGCCGAAGATATCGAACAAGTTGGATTTCCCGCTTCCGTTGGCACCAACCACAACACAAAACCGGGGCAGGTTCTTCATTTCAGCCTGGCGAAAGCTTTTGAAGTTTTTGATGCGAAGGCTTTCTATCAACATGCTCATTTCCTTAAAATCCAACCTGGGATGCTCGATTTTGAGCCATAGTGAGCCATAGAGCGGCGAGCTCACAAAGGTATGCAGGGACCCGCCGTTGGGCCAACTCTGGCACACACAAAATCAAGAGGCCAGCAGCCTGTGGCGCTGGCATCGTTTACACAAAAGGTTTCATTCCACACTCCCGATCTGATCCGCCGCCGACTTGCCCTGCTCGGCTTCCCAAACCGGCACGTAGAGCTGATGCAACAGGGCTTCGAATTCGCCGCTGGCCATCAGAAGTTCCGGGGTTTCAAACGCGCCCATCAGGTAACCGGTGTCCCGCCCCAGGGCGATGGTATAGGCCTGCTCCGCCTCGGCGATGGCCCGCTCATGGTCACCCAGATACTTCTTGCTGCCATAGTAACTGGTGATCCAGGCAAAGCCGGCCTCGCAGTGAATGGGCAATGGCCGGGTAGTGGCCTCCATCCACCGTCCGAGCACCGCTTCGAACAGCGGTCTGGCCTGTTCCGGAGCCAGAGCTGCAAAGCGGAACCTGCGGCCCTCCTCCTTGCCCAGAATCAGGGTTTCGAACGGCTGTCCGCCCAGTTGCCCGGCCAGATGAATCAGCCAGTCCCGCATCAGGTTGGCGTAGCGTACTTTCTTGCTGGAACCGGAGCCAGTGAGCAGGCTGGAACTGGCCACCACCAGCCGGCACAGCTCGCCCTCGAAATTGCAGCGAAGGCCGTCGATCAGATCGGCGACTGCCAGCGAACCCAGGGCATTCTCGTACTGGTAGTTAAGAGGCAGAGGTTTGGCGGCCGCCTCCGGCCAGTCAGCCAGTGCGCTCTGGTATCGCTCGAACAGGCCCGGCAAACGGCCGGCCAGCTCGGAACGCAGGCGGTGCTCGGTGACTCCCATGCCCAGGTCCCCGCGGCGTGCCATGCGGTCCAGGGTTGCCTGCAACCGTTCGTCCAGTTCCTCTTCATTGCTGGCCTTTAAAAGCCCGTCCTGAATCAGCTCGTTGTCCAGGCGCCAGCGGTCGAGGCCGTCCAGATCGAAATTCTCGTTGTCGGTGTCGTCGTCTTCAACATCCTCGAAGCGCACCTGCAGTCGGCGCTGATAAAAGGTGTCGATGGGCTTTTTCAGGAAAGCCGCCAGATCGTTCAGGCTGATAGGCTCTTCCGGCGCCTGGTATGCCAGATCTTCCTGTGCCTGTTCGGCCGTTGCGAGACCGTGGGCACTGCGCCATTCCCGTTCGTAGGTGAACAGGTTGCGGGCCTGAAGTACCTCGGCCAGCGGCTTCGGTGAATCCTGCTCACCGTCATCTCCGTCTTCGCCCGTGCCATTGGCTTTCGGGAAATAGGCACGGCTGAAGGGTTGCAGAGGATGCTGGGTGGTCAGCGCTCTGGTGACCTTCGTTTCCGGATCACCGGCCAGCTTCCATAAACTGTCGAGATGGTCCTGTAGCTGGCCCACCAGCACCGACGGTGGCCGTTCCGAATCGTCCCGGATGCTGCGGCCAACCCAGCTGATGTAAAGCTGCTCCCGGGCCGACAGCAGGGCTTCCAGGAACAGGTAGCGATCGTCTTCCCGGCGGGAGCGATCCCCCGGGCGGTAATCCTGGGCCATCAGGTCGAAATCCACCGGTGGCCGGGAGCGGGGGTAGTCACCGTCGTTCATGCCCAGCAGGCACACTTTGCGAAAGGGAATGGCCCGCATCGGCATCAGGGTGGCGAAATTGACCTTGCCGGCCAGGAAGCGCTGGTTGA
>JAXHUV010000019.1:14872-19711 GCA_034189445.1 Pseudomonadota bacterium | reverse complement strand
GGAACTGGCCCGTGAATTCTCCGAGTACCGGATGCTGATTTTCGGCGCCGCCATGGTACTGATGATGGTCTGGCGACCACAGGGCCTGATGCCCATGCGCCGCATTCATATTGAACTGAAAAGGCAGGAGTGACAGACGATGCTTGAAGTACGGAATCTGTCCATGCGCTTTGGCGGCCTGCAGGCGGTAGACGAAGTGTCTCTGGACGTTCAGGAACACGAAATTGTCTCCATCATCGGCCCCAACGGGGCCGGCAAAACCACCGTATTCAACTGCATGAGCGGCTTTTACAAGCCCACCGGCGGCACAATCCTGTTCGAGGGGCGAGAGATACAGGGCAAACCCGACTACAAAATCTCCCGGCTGGGGATGGTGCGCACCTTCCAGCATGTTCGCCTGTTCAGCCAGATGACGGTGGTGGAAAACCTGCTGGTGGCACAACACCGCCACCTGAACACCAACCTGATTTCAGGACTTCTGAAGACCCCGGACTACCGGGAGCGGGAACAGAAGTCCCTGGCCCGCGCCGCCTACTGGCTGGATCGGGTAGGCCTGCTGGATCTGGCCAATCGGGAAGCCGGCAACCTGGCCTATGGCCAGCAACGGCGCCTGGAAATTGCCCGCTGCATGGTCACCGAGCCCACGCTGCTGATGCTGGACGAACCAGCAGCCGGCCTCAACCCGGCGGAAACCAGGGAACTCAATCAGCTGATCGTCAGCCTGAAAGAGGACTACAACGTTTCCGTGGTGCTGATTGAGCACGACATGAGCCTGGTCATGGATATTTCCGACCGCATCAATGTCATCAACCAGGGGCGCCCCCTGGCCAGTGGCACACCGGAAGAAATCCGGCAGAACGACGACGTGATCAAAGCCTATCTGGGCGAGGCCTGAGGTAACCACATGCTAGTACTGGAAGATGTCCATACCCACTATGGCAAGATCGAGGCCTTGCACGGGGTGTCTGTCGAGGTCAAGAAGGGTGAGATCGTCTCGCTGATTGGCGCCAACGGCGCTGGTAAAACCACTTTGCTGATGACCGTGTGCGGTAACCCCCGGGCCAGTTCCGGTCGTATTTTCCTGGAGGGCCGGGAAATCACCAACGAATCCACCGCGCGGATCATGCGCTCCGGCATTGCCATCGTGCCCGAGGGACGGCGGATATTCTCCGGCCTGACGGTGGAGGAAAATCTTCACATGGGTGGGTTCTTCAACACCAGGGCCGAAATCCGCAAAAGCCAACGGCACGTCTACAAGCTCTTCCCCCGCTTGAAAGAGCGGGAACATCAGCGTGCCGGCACCATGTCCGGCGGCGAGCAGCAGATGCTGGCCATCGGGCGGGCGCTGATGAGCAGGCCCAGCATGATCATCCTCGATGAACCATCGCTGGGCCTGGCACCACTGATCATCAAGCAGATCTTCGAGATCATTGGCCAGCTTCGCGAGGAAGGCATCACCGTCTTCCTGGTGGAGCAGAACGCCCATCAGGCGCTGAACCTGGCCGACCGGGGCTATGTTCTGGAAACCGGCAGGATTCGCCTGCATGACACAGGCAGGAACCTCCTGGAAAACCCGGATGTCCAGAACGCCTACCTGGGCGGCTGACCTCAGATCCATGCCTGAAAACGAAAAGCCGGAGCATGCCAGCAGGCTCCGGCTTTTTTTGGCGACAAATCAAACAGTCACGCATATAGATGCTTGCGTCGACACGATATCAACTTATACTCAATGAAACGGTCATCCTGTCTCGGTAAAACAAGTCAGGGCCGTTTTCACAATGCTGCGCCATATCAGAGGCAGCGTTGAGTATGGCGACGAAAGCTTTAAACGATACAAAGGAGTGGATAATGAAAAAATTGATAACAGGTGCAATTCTTCTGGGCGCTTCCTCCATGGCCTTTGCCCAACCGGGCTGCGGTGTGGGGGCCATGATATGGAAAGGACAATCCGGCATTGCCCCCCACGTTATGGCTGCAACCACCAACGCAAGCTTTGGCAACCAGACCTTTGGTATGTCCACGGGCACCCTTGGCTGCCAGACCAATCAGTCTGTTCAGTCCATGGCCATGTACATGGACAGCAATATCGATAAGGTTGCCCGGGACATGTCCCGCGGTTCCGGCGAGAACCTCGACACCCTGGCCGTTCTTCTGGGCGTCGACGAAGCTGACCGCGACACTTTCCGCAAGACTCTGCAGGACAACTTTGCCACTATCTTCCCGAGCTCCGACACCACCTCCGGCGAGGCAGTGGATGCCATCGTTGCGCTACTGGAGAAAAACGAGTCGCTCAGCAAGTACGTGGCAGCCTGATCCTGTTTCGTTGAAGGGACTCTCATGCGCCAGGGACGGCGCATCGTTCCACCCCCTATCCCGTTCAACCCTGGATACAGCCGTTACTAATGGGCAACATGCTTCGCATTTGGCCGGCCCTGATCTGGCTCGCAGTCAGTCCGCCAACCCAGGCCAAGACGCCTGAGAACACTCCCGGGCTCCATCTCGACCCCGCCTGGCTGGCACTTATTCATTATCAGCCCGACACCTTCGGCGGAGGGTATACCAGCCAGGCCGACGATCCGGCCTTTTTTCTGAGCGAAGCCGGTAAGCACTCACCACGAGCGGAGCTGGAGGCAACCCTTGAGGCCATTCGGAAGCCAGGCGAAGGCGATGACCACGCCCGCTGCCGTTTTCCGGCCCGGGAAACCTGGCTTCGTCAACAGCTGGATCTGTCGCTACCGGAAATCGATTGCCCCGGGTATCGGGAATGGTCGGAAACATTGAACACCGAAACAGTGACCCTGGTGTTCGCCGCCTCTTACCTGAACAGCCCTTCATCCATGTTCGGCCATACGTTTCTGCGCCTTGACCCGCCCCAGGGTGACGACGACACCAATCTGCTACTGGCCAGCACAATTTCCTATGCCGCCGACGCCGCGGCCCACGACACTGAACTACTGTTTGCCTACAAGGGCATTTTTGGCGGCTACCCTGGCATTACCACCGTCCAGCCTTACTATGAAAAAATCCGCTTGTACTCGGACATCGAGCACCGCGACCTGTGGGAGTACAAGCTGAACCTCACGCAGGACGAAGTGGACCTGATGATCGCCCACGCCTGGGAGATAAGAGACCGCAATTTCGACTATTACTTCTTTGACGAAAACTGTGCCTACCGTCTGCTGGCACTGATCGACATCGCCCGCCCCGGCACCGACCTTCTGGGCGAAGTAAACACTCACGCCATCCCTTCGGACACGGTACGCTGGGTAGTGGAGAAGAATCTGGTCAGCGACGTGTATTACCGGCCTTCGGCCGCCACCTCCGTGGCTTACAGTCTCTCGACCCTGCCCGACCATCAGCAGACCCTCGCAGCAGCGATCGCCAACGGTTATGTCGCCGCCGATGGCAATGAAGTGAGTTCACTGCCAGCCGAGCAGCGAGCCCATGTACTGGATGCCACCTACGATTATGTGCGTTACAAAACCGAGGCCGACGGCTGGCCCCGGGAATTCGCCGCGCCGCTCTCCCATGACCTGCTGAGAGAGCGCAGCCGGATCAGCAACATCGCTCCGCCGGCAAAACCGCCCGAACCGGTTGTCCGGGACGACCAGGGCCACGACACCTTCCGCCTGAGCCTGGGAGCTGGCCAGCAGGCGCACAGGGAATTCACCCAGTTAACCCTGCGCCCGGCCTACCACGACGTCCTCGATCCGCCGGCCGGCTACCGCACCGGTGCCCAGCTTCAGTTCCTCAGACTCGACGCGCGCCTGTATACCGACAACGACGAGCTTCAACTGGAACAGCTCACCGGCGTGGAAATCCGATCGTTAACCCCGCGAAATGCTTTTTTCTCGCCGCTGTCCTGGCAGGTAGGGTTTGGTGGCCGCCGAACGGATACAGGCAACAACCGGGTCCTGACACCCTACCTTGAGGGCGGCGCCGGGGGCAGCTGGCGCCTGGGCCACCAGACCCAGGCCTTTGCCATCGCCACCGCTGATTTGGAGATCGACGACGATCTACGCCGGGGCTACGATGCGGCCCCAGGCGCGGACATTGGGTTACTGCATCAGAACAATCGGTTCAGTCTGCTGGCCGGCGTCAAAACCAAGGCCTGGATCGTCAGCAGCCAGCACCGGCAGGACCAACTCTACGCCAAAGCCGACTGGCACATCGGTCGCGAATTCAGCCTGTTTGCCGAATTCACCCGGGAAGACCACTACAACAGGTACCAGAGCATATGGCACGCCGGACTCCACGCCTACTTCTGACCGCTACCACGACCCGGATGACCGGGCTTTTGGCCGCTCTTCTGCTGCTACCCGGTTGCAGCAGCGTCTTCTTCTTTCCGGACCGGGCCACCTACATCACCCCGGACCGACTGAACCTCGAATACGGCGACGTCTATATCGACACGGCAGACGGCGAAACCCTCCACGGCTGGTGGCTGCCCGCACAAGCGCCCGAGAATAACGCCAGGGGGACCGTCTACTTCCTCCATGGCAACGCCCAGAACATCAGCAGCCACATCCTCAACGTCGCCTGGCTGCCCGAAGAGGGCTACAACGTCTTCACCATCGACTACCGGGGTTATGGCAAATCCACCGGTGATCCGGACATCGAAGGCGCCCTGCACGACGTGGAAACCGGCCTGCGCTGGCTGGTTGAGAAGCCAGAAGTCAGTGAGCAGCCACTGTACATCCTTGGCCAGAGTCTTGGCGGTGGGCTCGGAATCGCACTGGCCAGTGAATGGACTCAACGGGGAGAAAAGCCCGGACTGGATGGCGTCATCCTGGACAGCACGTTTTCAGGCTTCCGTGGAATCGCCCGGGAGAAACTGGG
>JAXHUV010000019.1:0-14772 GCA_034189445.1 Pseudomonadota bacterium | reverse complement strand
GTGGGCTCGGAATCGCACTGGCCAGTGAATGGACTCAACGGGGAGAAAAGCCCGGACTGGATGGCGTCATCCTGGACAGCACGTTTTCAGGCTTCCGTGGAATCGCCCGGGAGAAACTGGGCGAATTCTGGCTTACCTGGCCGTTGCAGATTCCGCTGAGCTGGACCATTCCTGACGACTACGAGGGCGTGGATCATATCCCCGGAATCAGCCCGGTTCCGGTAATGGTTATTCATAGCGTTCGGGATGGAATTATTCCATTCCATCATGGTGAGCGGCTTTACGAGGCGGCAAAGCAGCCCAAAAAGTTCTTGCAGACGGATACGCCTCATGGGGCGACGTTTGTGATTCCCGGGTATCGGCAAGAAATGCTCCGGTTTATGGATGCGGGCCAATAAGGTCTTTACTTTTTACTTTGTCGGATTACGCCTTCGGCTAATCCGACCTACAGCGGTTATCTCCGAGGTATGGGCGGGTGTTGGGACAGCCGCTTGCACCCAAGCCAAAACAAAAAAACCGCCAATCCAGAGGAAAGGCGGTTTTTTATTAAGCCCGAAAACGATCAGGCAGAGAAATCGGTCGGCTGGTCGCCTTCCTTGATTTCCTTCATGGACAGCTTGACGCGACCGCGGTTGTCGACATCCAGCACCTTCACCAGAACCTCCTGACCTTCGATCAGCTCGTCAGTCACGTTCTCGATACGGCGATCGGAGATCTGCGAAATGTGCACCAGGCCATCCTTGCCGGGCAGGATATTCACGAAGGCACCGAAATCGACAATGCGTTCAACGCGGCCCTTGTAGATAGCACCCACTTCGATCTCCGCCGTGATTTCCTTGACCCGGTTCACCGCCGCCTGGGCCGCTTCCTGGTTATCCGCGTAGATCTTCACGTTACCGTCGTCATCCAGATCGATGGACGCACCAGTCTCGTCACAGATGGAGCGGATCATGGAGCCGCCCTTGCCAATCACGTCACGGATCTTGTCCGGATCGATCTTGATGGTGGTGATGCTTGGAGCCCGAGCGGACAGCTCGGCACGAGGCGCTGAGATCACCTTGTTCATCTCGCCAAGAATATGCAGACGCGCCGCATGGGCCTGCTCGAGGGCAAGCTCCATGATTTCGTCGGTGATGCCGTTGATCTTGATATCCATCTGCAGGGCCGTTACGCCCTCCTGGGTACCGGCAACCTTGAAATCCATATCCCCCAGGTGATCCTCATCACCCAGGATGTCGGTCAGGATCGCAAACCTGTCGCCTTCCTTGACCAGCCCCATGGCGATACCGGCAACCGGCGCCTTGATGGGCACACCCGCGTCCATCAGTGCCAGACTGGAACCACAGACAGAAGCCATGGAACTGGAACCGTTGGATTCTGTGATCTCGGAAACCGCACGGATCGCGTACGGGAATTCTTCCAGGGTCGGCATCACGGCCAGAACACCCCGCTTGGCCAGACGACCGTGACCAACCTCGCGGCGGCCCGGGGTGCCAACACGACCAGCTTCACCCACGGAGTACGGAGGGAAGTTGTAGTGGAACAGGAACGGATCCTTGCGCTCGCCTTCCAGAGCATCAATGATCTGCACATCGCGGGAGGTACCCAGCGTGGTGGTTACGATGGCCTGGGTCTCGCCACGGGTAAACAGGGCGGAACCGTGAACGCTGGGCAAAACGCCCACTTCGATTTCGATCGGACGAACGGTCTTGTTGTCACGACCATCTATACGGGGCTTGCCCTCGATCACCTGATGGCGAACGATGGCTTTCTCCACCTTGCCGAAATACTTTTTGACGTCATCGGCGGAAGGCTGACCTTCCTCTTCACCGGCCAGTTTTTCGACCAGTGCCGTCTTGATTTCGCCCAGGCGCGCATAACGCTCCATCTTGTCGCGAATGCCGTAGGCTTCCTCAATCGCCGCGGAGGCTTCGGTCTTGACCGCATCAAGAAGCTCGGTGTTCTCTGCCGCTGGCTGCCAATCCCACCGCGGCTTGCCGGCTTCAGCGGCAAATTCCTTGATTGCGGCAACGGCCACCTGCATTTCCTGGTGGGCGTACAGAACACCACCCAGCATCTGATCTTCATTCAGGCCCTTGGCCTCGGACTCAACCATCAGAACCGCGTCTTCCGTGCCGGCAACCACCATATCCAGCAGGGAGGTTTGCAGCTCTTCAAAGGTCGGGTTCAGGAAATAACCTCGCTCGTTGGTGTACGCCACACGGGAAGCGCCAATGGGGCCGTCAAACGGGATACCTGAGATGGAAAGCGCTGCGGAAGCCGCAAGCATTGCGGCAATATCCGGATCCTGGTTCTTGCTTGAAGACATCACCGTGGTGATGACCTGAACCTCGTTCATGAAGCCGCTTGGAAACAGCGGGCGAATCGGACGGTCAATCAGGCGCGAGGTCAGGGTTTCCTTCTCGGACGGGCGACCTTCGCGTTTGAAGAAGCCACCGGGGATTTTACCCACTGCGTAGGTCTTCTCGAAGTAGTTCACGGTCAACGGGAAGAACGGCTGGCCGGGTTTGGCTTCCTTCGCACCGACAACAGTACCGAGAACGGAAATATCGTCCACGGTTACCAGTACGGAACCGGTTGCCTGACGGGCAATACGGCCGGTTTCCAGAGTGACGGACTTGCCGCCAAGCTCAAACGATTTCTTGAAAGGTTTCAGATCCACAAAAAACTCCTGCGTTATTTCTTCAATTAAACCCGATATGTCGTGAAAGACTGGGCCAAAAGCTTCGAATATGGGGTCGGATGAAAGCCTTCATCCGACCCCGGGTTCATGCCCCAGGTTCACGCTTTAATGCAGATGATTTGCTGTGATCTGAAGAACAACCCGTCTGAAAGCTAACAGGCTGTTGCAAAACCCCGGTTTGAAGGGCGGCGGTTCCAGTGGCCGCCGGTCCCGGGCTTTTCAACAACCTGCTATCAATTTCGGCTTTCCATTACGACAGGGAACCCCTCGATAACACAGACAATCCAACTGCAGTGAGAGAAAACACAACCAGCAGACCCGGCGAGGGGCCTGCTGGTTGACGGCTGCCACGGAAAATACCGGTGCGGCCCTCAGGTCGTGGAGACCCGGATCAGCGACGCAGACCCAGACGCTGGATAAGCTCCAGGTAACGGTCGGCGTTCTTGCGCTTGAGGTAGTCCAGCAGCTTACGACGCTGGTTTACCATCCGGATCAGGCCACGGCGGGAATGGTGATCCTGCTTATTGACCTTGAAGTGATCCTGCAGCTTGTTGATGTTGGTGCTCAACAGTGCCACCTGAACTTCAGGAGAGCCGGTATCGCCCTCACCCTGCTGAAAATCCTTAACGATCTGTGCTTTCTCATCGGCAGAAAGTGCCATAACTCACCTCATTGTTTGCGATGCTTTCGAATACGGCCGAACCGCGCATCTCTACAGCCCGGCTAAACAACGACGCGTCTAACGCTTTCCGTTGCTTTTTACCAGTCGGCGTGGGACCAGATTGGTCTGATCGCCTTCCGGCAATGCTTCTGCCAGGCCCACGAAGCTTTCCTTGGTGCTCTCCCTTGCATCGTTCTCATTTGCATAGAGGCGCACGAAGCCTTCATAGGCCCGGCCCGGTATTCTAACCGGTTGTCCGTTCAAGATCGATACCAGCGCCTGCCCCGCCAGACGGTGCTCGGGGAACATGGAAAGCGCGGCATCCGGTGCCACGAGGAGACCATCGAGGCTTTCGCCCCGCTCGCGCATTTCCTCGAGATCACTCACTGCGTGAGCATTGGCCAGGGTGAACCCCGAAGCCATGGTGCGGCGCAATGCGGTTACATGGGCACCGCAACCCAGGGCTTCGCCAATATCCTCAACCAGTGAGCGAATGTACGTACCCTTGGTGCAGCTGACCGTGATATCCAGTTCATTTTCGCGGATATCCAGAACCGTCAGTTGGTAGATGGTGACCGGCCTTGCCGGACGCTCCACCTCAATACCTTCCCGAGCGTATTCGTAGAGCGGACGCCCCTTGTGCTTGAGCGCCGAATACATGGAGGGAACCTGCTGGATATGACCCCGGAAACCGTCCAGAACCGGCTCCAGCACGTCGGCGGTCAAACCGGCGGGTACCGGTTTCTCGGCAACGATGGCGCCTTCACTGTCACCGGTCTCGGTGCTGATTCCGAGCCGTGCGGTGGCTATGTAGGCTTTGTCGCTGTCCAGCATCATCTGGGAAAACTTGGTGGCCTCACCAAAGCACAGCGGCAGCACACCGGTAGCCAGGGGATCAAGAGCGCCGGTGTGGCCCGCCTTGGCAGCCCCGAACAGGCGCTTGACCTGCTGCAGAATGCCATTGGAGCTGACACCCGGCGGCTTGTCGATCACCAGAATGCCATTGACGTCACGGCCCTTGCGTCTGCGACTCAAGCGTTACGCTCCGGATCATCCCGGCTTTCATCCTCATCACTGTCGATGGCGGGCTTGTCGCCAACCGCTTCTCGAATGAGGCTGTCCATCTTGCGACTGTAACCCTGCAGGGTATCGAAGTGGAACCGAAGCTGGGGCACAACCCTGAGCTTCATCGCGCGCCCTACCTGGCCGCGCAGGAAGCCCGAGGCCTTGTTGAGCACCGCCATCGATTCCTTGACCTCCGGAGACTCCTCCGTCAGTTCTTCGGTGGTAAGCAGGGACACATAGATATCGGCGTAGCCAAGGTCACGACTGACCTTGACCGCGTTTACCGTGACCATGCCCACCCGCGGATCCTTGATTTCCCGCTGGATGAGCTGGGCCAGCTCCCGTTGCATCTGATCGCCGATGCGATCAATACGGCTGAACTCTCTTGGCATCAGGCTTCCTTTAATAACCCAAGGCGCATCACGCGCCGGTGGACTCAAGCTTGCGCTCGACCCGGACACGATCGAAGACCTCGATCTGGTCGCCGACTTTCACGTCGTAACCCTTAACGCCAATACCACATTCCATGCCGTTACGGACTTCGGGCACGTCGTCCTTGAAGCGACGCAGGGATTCCAGCTCGCCTTCAAAGATAACCACGTTATCCCGCAGAACCCGGATCGGCTTGTTACGGTAAACGGTACCTTCAGTGACCATACAACCGGCCACCTGGCCAAACTTCGGCGAACGGAATACATCACGCACGTCGGCGATGCCAAGGATATCTTCGCGGAATTCCGGAGCCAGCATGCCGGTCAGGGCTGCTTTCACATCATCAATCAGATTGTAGATGATGCTGTAGTAGCGAAGATCCAGGCCTTCCTGCTCAACCAGGCGCTTGGATGCTGTATCGGCACGCACGTTAAAGCCGAAGATAACCGCATTGGTTGCCATCGCCAGGCTGACGTCGGTCTCGGCAATACCGCCGACACCGGAAGATACGATCTTGACCTGGACTTCCTCGTTACCGAGGTCCTGTAAGGCCTTGGTGATGGCTTCCAGAGAACCACGGACGTCGGTTTTGAGCACCACATTGAGGGTTTTGACCTCGTCCTTGCCCATGTTCTCGAACAGGTTCTCGAGTTTGGCTGCCTGCTGGCGCTGGAGACGCTGCTCCCGCTCCCGGCTCTGGCGGAACTCGGCCAGTTCTTTCGCCTTCTTCTCATCGGCAACCGCGAAGAACTCGTCACCGGCGTCCGGCGTACCGTTCAGGCCAAGAATCTCGACCGGAATCGACGGGCCTGCTTCCTTGACCTGCTTGCCTGCCTCATCGGTCATCGCCCGGACCTTACCGAAGCAGGAGCCGGCCACAACCATGTCGCCCTGGCGCAGAGTACCGTTCTGAACCAGTACGGTCGCCACGGAACCACGACCACGCTCAAGACTGGATTCAACAACCACACCCTTGGCAGGCGCATCGGTTGCCGCTTCAAGCTCAAGCACTTCCGCCTGGAGCAACAGCGCTTCCAGAAGATCATCGATCCCCTCACCGGTGTGCGCCGAAACCGGCACGAACTGGACGTCGCCGCCCCAGTCTTCCGGAATCACTTCCATCCCGGCCAGCTCGGTCTTGACGCGATCCGGATCCGCCTCTTCCTTATCCATCTTGTTCATGGCAACAACGATGGGCACACCCGCGGAGCGCGCGTGCTGGACGGCTTCCTTGGTTTGCGGCATCACACCGTCATCGGCTGCAACCACCAGAACAACGATATCCGTGCACTGGGCACCGCGGGCACGCATGGCGGTAAAGGCCGCGTGGCCTGGTGTATCCAGGAAGGACACCATGCCGTGATCCGTCTCTACATGGTAAGCACCAATGTGCTGGGTAATGCCACCGGATTCACCGGACGCCACCTTGGTACGGCGAATGTAGTCCAGCAGGGAGGTCTTACCATGGTCGACGTGACCCATCACACTTACAACCGGAGCACGCTTGGTTTTCTCGCCACCCTCAAAGGAAAACTCGCTCAGGACCTCTTCCTCGAACGCATCCTCGCTGACTGTCCTGGCTTTATGACCCAGTTCCTCGGTCACCAGAACCGCCGTTTCCTGATCCAGTGCCTGGTTGATGGTGGCCATAACGCCCATGCCCATCAGGGTCTTGATGACATCCGCCGATTTGACCGCCATACGCTGGGCAAGGTCACCGACAGAAATCGTTTCCGGAATCTCTACTTCTCTGACCATTGGCTTGGTCGGCCTCTCGAAGCCATGACGCTTCATTTTGGGTTTCTTTTTGGCACGCAGCGGCTTGCGCAGCGTGGTTTCTTCTTCATCCTCGGAGATAACCAGCGGCTCTTCCACCGGACGAGCGCGAGGACCACGATGGCCAGCCTGCTTCTTCTTCGGCTTGACTTCTTCGACCTCGTCGCCACGCTCGCGAACTTTTTCTTTCTTTTTCTTCGGCTTACGATCCTTGCCTTCACCCTCGGGTGGCGGCATCGGCATATCTTCCGGAGCGGGAACCGGCTCGAGCTCAGGCTCTTTCTTCGGCTCAGCTGTCTCTGCCTGTTCCGGATGCTCCGCTGTCGCTGCCTCGGCCGGCTTATCCGCCTGCGGCGTTTGCTCGGCCGCTACCTTTGGCGTTTCCTCAACCGGCGCTTGCTCCGGCTGCTGCTCTGTTACCGGCTCTTCCGGTTTCGGCGTTTCAGCCTCAGGCTGCAATTCAGCCCGTTTGATGTAGGTGCGGCGCTTGCGAACCTCGACATTAACGGCCTTTGCCTTGCCAGCCTTGAGCGTGGTCGTTGTCTTACGCTTCAGTGTAATCTTGCTCGGTTCGGCGCCCGCCTCACCGTGAGTCTTTCTCAAATAGGCCAGCAACTGTTGCTTCTCATCGCTGGAGACAGAATCATTTTCGGAGCGGGCTTTCAGGCCAGCCTCCACAATCTGCTTCAGCAAACGATCCACGGGAGCGCCTACATCTTCGGCCAGTTGTTTTACCGTTACTTCAGCCATACTGGTCCTCCTCCCGAATTAAGCCTGGTCTTCAAACCAGGGGGCACGTGCAGTCATGATAAGCTGACCGGCACGCTCTTCATCCATACCTTCAATCTCGATCAGGTCGTCCACCGACTGTTCCGCCAGATCTTCCATGGTGCACACGCCCATACCGGCCAGCTTGAAGGCCAGGCTACGGTCCATGCCGTCCATTGTCAGAAGATCATCCGCCGGCTCGACACCCTCAAGCGCTTCCTCGCTTGCCAGGGCCTGATTCAGCAGGGCATCCTTGGCACGACGGCGCAGCTCGGTGACGGTCTCTTCGTCAAACCCTTCGATCGCCAGCATCTCTTCCATTGGCACATAGGCCACCTCCTCAATGGAGGTAAACCCTTCGTCGATCAGCACACCGGCAAATTCTTCATCAACGTCAAGATTGCCAGTGAAGTGGTCAACAAGCCGGCCGTACTCCTGCTCATGACGCTCGCCGGCTTCTTCTTCGGTCATCACGTTCAGGGTCCATCCAGTCAGATCCGTGGCCAGCCGAACATTCTGGCCATTCCGGCCAATCGCCTGTGCCAGGTTATCCTCCGCCACGGCCACTTCCATGGTGTGCCGGTCTTCGTCCATTACGATGGACGCCACTTCCGCGGGCGCCATGGCATTGATCACCAACTGGGCCGGGTTGTCGTCCCAGAGCACGATATCAACACGCTCACCACACAGCTCGTTGGACACCGCCTGAACCCGGGAACCGCGCATACCGACACAGGCGCCAACGGGATCGATACGGCGATCGTTGGTCTTCACCGCAATCTTCGCCCGGGAACCAGGGTCCCGGGCAGCACCACGGATCTCGATCAGATCTTCAGCAATCTCCGGCACCTCAATGCGGAACAGCTCAATCAGCATCTGCGGGGAGGTGCGGGTGAGGATCAGCTGCGGGCCGCGATGATCCGTGCGAATCTCCAGCAGCAGGGACCTTACCCGGTCACCCATACGAAACGTCTCGCGCGGAATCAGGTATTCCCGGGGCAGCAGCGCCTCGGCATTGGCCCCCAGGTCAACAATGACATTGTCGCGGGTCACTTTCTTGACGGTACCGGAAACCAGCTCACCAACCCGGTCTCGGTAACTGTCGACAATTTTCATTCGCTCAGCTTCACGGACCTTCTGGAAAATAATCTGCTTCGCGGCCTGGGCGCCGATCCGGCCGAAGGCCTCGGATTCAATTTTCTCCTCGTGGATATCGCCAGGCTTAAGGGCCGGGTCAATTTCCTCGGCTTCCTGCATGGTGAGCTCGGTGCCCAGCGCGGGAACGGCATCATTGTCCACCACCAGCCAACGGCGGAAGGTTTCGTATTCGCCGGTTTTCCGGTCGATTGATACGCGGATATCCGCCTCTTCGTCTTCAAATCGCTTTTTGGCAGCGGTGGCAAGTGCCAACTCGATCGCCTCAAAAATCACATCCTTCTCGACACCTTTCTCGTTCGAGACGGATTCAACCACCAGCAAGATCTCTTTACTCATTGGATTGCCCTGTCCTTAAAACCAACTGTGCGTCCACGGACGTTATTCAGGTCGTTCATTCAAATACCGGCACGATGTGGGCTTTTTCAATGCTGTCGAATGGCAGCAGGTATTCGTGATCATCAACGACCACAACCACATCATCACCTTCCACGCCCTTGATCAGCCCCTGAAACTTCCGGCGACCCTCAAACGCCATCCGGAGACGAATCTGAACCTGGTAACCAACAAAAGCCTGGTATTGCTCAAGACGAAACAGCGGGCGATCCATCCCAGGGGAGGAGACCTCCAGCGTGTATTCGGTCTGGATGGGGTCCTCCACATCCATCACACCGCTG
The DNA here is from genome assembly GCA_034189445.1 of Pseudomonadota bacterium. Lineage (GTDB taxonomy): Bacteria > Pseudomonadota > Gammaproteobacteria > Pseudomonadales > Oleiphilaceae > Marinobacter. The sequence goes on along the minus strand of JAXHUV010000019.1, from coordinate 5,534 downwards.
ATCTGACGACTGACTTTTTCGCAGTCGTCGATACCGATGCCGTTTTCGACATCGTCAATAAACACCCGCAACAGGGAGTGGTAGCCCTGCGAGCGGAATTCAATGCCCCAGAACTCATACCCCAGGCCCTCCACTACGGGCTGAAGAATGTCTTCCAGTTGCTTAAGCTTGGCTGACAAGTTGCGCCTTCTCCGTTATCAATTTACCGGCCTCAAAAACAAAAAAAGGGCTGTTTTATCAGCCCTTTTTATGCACCAGGGCCCGTTGCGCCAGGCCCCTTAATCAAAAAGCCCCGAACAATGGGGCCTTTTGTCGCAAGAACTCGCAGGAAGCAAACCGGTGTACCGCTTCCCGCCGACAGACACCTGGCCTGCCAAAACCCGCCAGCACCGCACGGCAGATCCCAATATCCGCCGGAGTATAGAGACGCCGGGCAGACTGGTCAAGGACTGACCAAAAAAAATGGCCTGGAAAATCCAAGCCGCTTTTCTTCTATTATGGTGCCCGGGGCCGGACTCGAACCGGCACGGCTTTCGCCACTACCCCCTCAAGATAGCGTGTCTACCAGTTTCACCACCCGGGCAGCATTCTTATTCGAGAGCAGGGAGATCGGACTCCCCACCCCCGGTTTCACTGGCCGCGGTTTCACCATTGCCAGCTGCGGCATCAGCCGGTGCGGCACTACGGGATTCCTGAACCACCGGAATACCAGCCTCACCCGCCACTTCGGCGCGCTGTTTGGCAAAAACCGCCAGCGAAAAACTTGTCACAAAGAACACGACGGCAAGCAGAGTCGTAAAGCGGGTCAGAAAGCTGCCGCTGCCCTGGCTGCCAAACACGGTCTGGGAGGCGCCACCACCAAAGGCAGCGCCGGCATCAGCGCCCTTGCCCTGCTGGATCAGCACCAGACTCACCAGCGCCACCGCGATCACCACGTGCACAACGACTACCAGCGTTTCTACCCAATCCATAACGACTCTCGCGAACCTTTAAATTCAGGTATTCGCCGGAACACTCCGGCAAATACTTACAAAATCTTCTGCTATGAGCGACGCTCCGCCAATCAAACCGCCGTCAATATCCGGCTCGGCAAAAAGAGCGGCTGCATTATCCGCTTTTACGCTGCCTCCGTAAAGCAGGGATATCTCGTTGGCCGGCGCGCCCATCTCTGAAAGCAGCCGACGGATCGACCCATGCATCGCCTGAGCGTCCTGCGCCGTGGCGGTTTTACCGGTACCGATTGCCCAGACTGGTTCATAGGCAACAATTACGCGCTGCCACTGACCCGCTGAAACCTTTGCCAACCCCGCCCTTATCTGGGAGGCGACAACAGCTTCGGCTTTACCAGCCTCGCGCTCGTCCAGAGTCTCACCGACACACAGAACCGCGTACAGTCCAACAGCAATGATGCGTCCGACCTTTTCGGCCACTGCATCGTCTGTCTCGCCAAAGAGCTGGCGACGCTCGGAGTGCCCAACCAGAGCATACCGACAGCCCTGATCCAGCGCCATGTCTGCGGAAATTTCTCCGGTGTAGGCGCCGGAAGCCCACTGGCCCACGTTCTGAATGCCAACCGACAAGTCGTCACCGGCGTTGGCAACGACATCTCCGACATAAATTGCGGGAGGAATAATAACAACCTCCACGCCATCATCAAGAGAAGCCACCCGGGATCGCACATCGCTTACAAGCGCTTGCGCCAGGTCCTTCGACCCGTTCATTTTCCAGTTTCCGGCTACAATCTTCCGACGCATAACAGTTCCCGAACCTAAGGGAGGGCGAACTATACAGCACTCCCTGCCCACAGACAACCGCCTGAAAACACAAAATTAAGCAGTGGATTTCTCCACGACTTTTGCCAGCTCCTCGACCACCCGAAAAATCTCATCAGCATCCTGGCCTTCTGCCATCACCCGAATCAGAGGCTCGGTTCCCGAGGCTCTCAGCAGGATTCGCCCGGAGCCGCCCAGTGCCGTTTCGGCTTTACCCAACGCAGCCACGATGTCGTCACGACTGTGCGGATCAAAACGTTGCCGGACCCGAACATTGACCATTTTCTGGGGTAGCTTGCTCATACCGCGACGAAGGTCGGAAAGCGTTTTGCCGGATTTCCAGACAGAAAGCAGAACCTGTAGAGCCGAGACAATACCGTCGCCGGTACTGGTACAGTCGCGAATGACCATGTGCCCGGACCCTTCGCCACCCAGCAACCAGTTGTTGGCCAGAAGCCGTTCCATTACGAAACGGTCGCCGACTTTCACGCGCTCGAACTCTATGCCAGCCTCTTTCAACGCCAACTCAACACCAAGGTTCGTCATCAGTGTGCCGACAACACCCCCGTTCAGGCGACCCTCTGCATACCGCTGGGACGCAATCACGTAGAGGAGCTCGTCGCCATCCACTTCAGAGCCGTCCCGGTCCACCATCAGAACCCGGTCACCATCACCGTCAAATGCAATGCCCAGATCAGCGCCTTTTTCGATCACTTTCGCTTTGAGAGCACCCAGATGCGTGGACCCGACGTTCAGGTTGATGTTCAGGCCATCCGGATCCCCGCCGATCACCGATACCCGGGCACCAAGCTCACGAAACACCTTGGGCGCCACGTGGTAGGTTGCTCCGTGGGCACAATCCAGCACAATCTTCATGCCCTCGAGGGTAAACTCGTTGGGAACGGTACTCTTGCAGAACTCCACGTACCGGCCAGGGGCATCGTCCACACGGGAGGCCTTGCCCAGCTCCGCTGGCCCACAAACCTCGATCGGCCTGTCCAGCCAGCGCTCGATCTCCGTCTCCAGTGCATCGTCCAGCTTGGTTCCGGCCGCCGAGAAAAACTTGATACCGTTATCGTGATGGGGGTTATGGGAGGCGCTGATCACAATGCCCGCCGACGCGCGGAACGTGCGGGTCAGGTAGGCAATAGCGGGCGTCGGCATCGGGCCAAGTAGCTTCACATCCACGCCCGCCGCAGAAAGACCGGCCTCGAGGGCGGATTCGAACATGTAACCGGAAAGCCGGGTATCCTTGCCAATCAGCACGCTGTTACGCTGACCATCCCGTTTGAAGGCCTGACCGGCGGCCCAACCCAGTTTGAGCATGAATTCCGGCGTTATCGGAAATTCACCCACGCGCCCGCGAATCCCGTCCGTACCAAAGTACTTTCTCCCGGACATTAACCTGCCTCCTTCACTGCCGCCACCACACGGACGGCGTCCACTGTTTCCCTGACATCATGCACGCGAATAATGCTTGCACCCTTCATGGCAGCTATTGTCGCGACCGCAAGGCTTGCAGGCAACCTTTCATTCACCTCCCGACCGGTGATTTGGCCCAGCATCGACTTCCTGGAAACACCAACCAGCAGGGAATGCCCCAGGATATGCATCTGCTCAAGGGAGGCCAGCAACTGCAAGTTATGCTCCAGGCTTTTACCGAAACCGAAGCCGGGATCAAGCAGAATGTTTTCAGGGCGAATCCCGGCGAGTTCCGCAACTCGCATGCGCTCGGTCAGAAAGGCGCTGACTTCCCGACGCACATTCCGGTACTCCGGCCGATCCTGCATGGTATCCGGCTCGCCCTGGATATGCATGATGCACACCGGTATGCCCGCCCGGGCGACCGCCTCCGGCGCGCCATCCCGCTGCAACGCCCGCACATCATTGATCAGGCCAGCTCCGAGCTTTGCCGTCTCCGTCATGACTTCTGGCGCGCTGGTGTCTACCGAAATCACCGCATCAAGCTCCCGGGTAGCAACTTCCACCACCGGGCAAACCCGGTCAAGCTCCTCCTGGAAGGACACCGGTGTCGCACCCGGCCTCGTCGATTCGCCACCGATGTCGATAAAGGTGGCGCCATCGGCAACCATCTGCCTTGCCCGGGCGAGCGCCGCATCCGGCCGGTTAAATTGGCCGCCATCGGAAAACGAATCCGGTGTTACATTCAGAACCCCCATCACATGGCAACGGGACATATCCAGTTCCCGACCGGCAAAATTCATTTTCATGGCAAACCTTTTTACCGCAACAAAAGAAACGCCGCCCGGAATCCGGACGGCGCAGGGAACGACACTATTTTTTAGCCGGAGATCACCAGCAGCCTTAAGTTCGAGACTGCTGGTCAGTGCTCTCCGGCCGGCCGGCCAACACCGGGATGACGACTATCATCGGGCGCCTTCGGTTCCGGCGCCGCCTCGGGCTCCTCGGCCTTGATGCCTCCAGCGGGACCGCTGTCGCTCCAGCCTTTCGGCGGCCGAGGTGCCCGACCTTCCATGATGTCATCAATCTGGTGGCGATCGACGGTTTCGTACTTCATCAGAGCCTCCGCCATCAAGTCCAGCTTGTCCCGGTTATCGATCAGAATCTGCCTGGCCTTCTCGTAGCAGCTGTCGATGATATTCCGAACTTCCTCATCAATGCGCTGGGCAGTTTCCGGCGAGTACACAGTCTGGGGTTGGCCCGCGGAACGACCGAGGAACGGCTCCTCACTATCGGTATCGTACTGCAGAGGTCCAAGCTTCTCGGACAGGCCCCAGCGGGTCACCATGTTCCGGGCCAGGCTGGTCGCCCGCTCAATGTCATTGGAAGCACCGGTAGTGACGCCGTCAAAGCCAAGAGTCAGCTCTTCGGCAATACGGCCACCAAACAGGCTGCAGATGGAGCTGATCAGGAAGCGCTTGCTGTGGCTGTACTTGTCCTCTTCAGGGAGAAACATGGTAACACCCAAAGCGCGACCGCGCGGGATAATGCTCACCTTGTACACCGGATCGTGTTCCGGCGTCAGCCGGCCAACAATCGCGTGGCCAGACTCGTGGTAAGCGGTGTTCCGCTTTTCCTTCTCACTCATCACCATGGACTTGCGCTCGGCGCCCATCATGATCTTGTCCTTGGCAAGCTCGAACTCTTCCATGGACACCAGACGCTGGTTGCGGCGAGCCGCAAACAAGGCAGCCTCATTCACCAGGTTTGCAAGGTCCGCACCAGAGAATCCAGGGGTACCGCGAGCGATCAGAGACGGCTCAACACCCTCGGCCAGGGGCACTTTCTTCATGTGCACCTTCAAAATCTGCTCACGCCCTATAATGTCCGGCAGACCAACCACAACTTGACGGTCAAAACGGCCCGGACGCAACAGTGCCGGGTCCAGAACATCCGGACGGTTGGTGGCCGCGATCACGATAACGCCTTCATTACCTTCGAAGCCGTCCATCTCAACCAGCAACTGGTTCAGTGTCTGCTCACGCTCGTCGTGGCCGCCACCCATACCGGCGCCACGATGACGACCAACCGCATCAATCTCATCAATGAAGATAATGCACGGGCTTTGCTTCTTGGCCTGCTCGAACATGTCACGGACACGGGAAGCGCCCACGCCCACAAACATTTCCACGAAGTCGGAACCGGAGATTGAGAAGAAGGGCACCTTGGCCTCGCCGGCAATCGCCTTGGCCAGCAAAGTCTTACCGGTACCCGGCTGACCGACCATCAACACACCCTTGGGAATGCTGCCACCAAGACGCTGGAACTTGCTCGGATCAC
>JAXHUV010000189.1:0-4593 GCA_034189445.1 Pseudomonadota bacterium | reverse complement strand
CTGATGAGCCCGGGTTCCATCATGAAACTGGTGACAACCTTTGCGGCGTTGGAGGTTCTCGGCCCCAATCACCGCTGGGATACCGATTTCCTGACCAATGGTGTTATAGCCGGCGACACCCTCAAAGGCAATCTCTATGTCCGCTTTGGCGGCGACCCCAAGCTCACCATCGAACGCCTCTGGACAACGCTGGGCGAACTGCGCGGCATGGGGATTACACGGATTGAAGGCGACCTGGTCCTGGATGGCAGCTACTTTGAGGTGGGCGGTGGTTTTCCAGCTTTTGAAGACAACGGCGACAACCCCCACGCGCCCTTCCTGGTAGAACCTTCCGCCTACCTGACCAACCTGAACCTGCTGCACTTCCAGGTGCGCGCGGACGAGCGTGGCACCCAGGCCTGGAGCACACCTTCCCTGGGCGAGGTGGTCATCGACAACCGCGTGGTTGCCACTGCCGAGGGCCCCTGCCCGTCGCGAAAAAACTTTGAATGGGAGCCCATTGTTCATGAAGACCATCGGGTGACTGTCCGGGTAACCGGCAAGCTGCCCCAGGGCTGCCGAACCACCAGCTACCTGTCACTACTGCCCCATGAACAGTACAGCGCCGCATTGATTCGTGCATTGCTGGCTGACCTCGGGGTCGTGGTCTCGGGCGGCGATCTCAACGGAGTCACGCCAGAAGACACACGGCTGGTAATGAAAACCACCTCGCCGGATCTGGTAACCATCGTGAGAGATATCAACAAGTGGAGCAGCAACGTCATGGCTCGCCAACTGCTGCTCACCATCGGTGCGGAGAACCGCCTGGAAGATGAGAACGATGACCGGGTTGCCGGCATTCGGGTGATCTATGACTGGCTCGAAGACAAAGGCATCAACACCTCCGGCATGGTGATCGACAATGGCGCCGGCCTCACCAGACACGGTCGCATTACCGCCCGCCAGGGCGCACGGATCCTGCAACGCGCCTGGAACAGCCCTTATTCGGCAGACCTGATGGCCTCCATGCCCATCATCGCCACCGATGGAACCATGGCACGCCGCCTTCGCAATACCGGCATGGAAGGCGAAGGGCGCATAAAGACCGGTTACCTGGAAAACGTCAGATCGATTGCCGGCTTCACCCGCGACTCCAACAACACCACCTGGGCCGTGGTCGGAATGGTAAATAATGATCCGGCCTGGAATGGCCAGGCAGTGCTGGACCGGATTCTGTATTCACTGCATTTCCGGCCGCCAACAGGGACCGCTATTTCCCATGCCTCAACCGGCCCGCCTGAAAGCAATATTCAATAAACGCAACTGGCAACCTTTTTCGATACGCCTTTTCACCAAGACAGGTGAGCCATGGATACCGGTTACGACAACCCACCCGATTTTCTCAAACCCCTTGTCCTCATACTCGCACTTGCGCTTGGCCTGGTCGGATGTAGCTCAACCAAGCTCGCTTACCGGTACGCTGACTGGGGCATTGTGTGGTGGGTTGAGGATTATGTTTCACTGACCTCCGAACAGAAGCAACAACTCAACAGCGATATTGAGCAACTGCGACAATGGCATTGCAGTACCGAACTACCCCACTATCAGGCCTGGCTGGATGAACTTGAGTCTGATATAACCAATGGCCCGCCGGACCAGGCAACGATTGATTATCACCAGCAGCAGCTTTTCAGTTTTTCCCGAGTCTTCTGGAACGGGCAATGCCGGTCGCGACGAACCTTCTCTCAAGCCTGAGTGCCAAGCAGGGTCAGATGAAGGCTATCAGCTGACGATCAGTAAGCCCCGACAAGCATAAGGAAACCGAAAAATCCGATAGCCGTGAGGCCCAGGGCAGCCACCACAATGGCAAACCCCCACCAGACGGCCATGCCATCGGATATTGCCACCCCGTGGCCCCGGAGGGTTCGATAGAAGGCCCAGGGGCCAAGCACAAAGGCACCGACCACGGCAAAGACCAGACCAACACTGATCCCGGCAAAGGTCCAGGTAGCCAGAACCATGGTGCGGTCCTTCACTTGGTCGGTAACGCCGTGGTGCTCCAGGAATTTTTTGCAGAAAAACCAAGTCAGGGCGAACAGGACGATAACAAAAACCAGTCCGCCGACAATGGTGATCATTCGGTATAACAAGGTGTCTTTCCTGTCGGTTTTGCTGTTTCTACATGATGTAATTGCGACCCAATATAACGTCAATGCCCTTCCTGGTAAAACCACTTTAATGGTTAAAGTATGTCAAACGGTGGCATCCTCTGTTTACATGGCTAAACTGGGGTTTGTCGTTTAAACGTGCCTGTCCACAAAAGGAGTTTCCCGAATGGTAGAAACTACACGAATCGCTGTCACCCCGGGCGATGGCATTGGCCCTGAAGTGGTGGCCGAGGCTGTGCGCTGTATGGAAATCCTGCGCGCCAAACACGGCCTTAACCTTGAGTGGACGCGATTCCCCTGGCCTTCCCATGCCTGGCACGAGGAGCATGGGGAATCCATGCCAGCGGACGCCCTCGCGCAGTTACAAAAGTACGACGCCATCTTGTTGGGTGCGCTGGGTGATCCTGGCCCCATGGACGATCCGGACCGTTATCTGCTGCCGGACAGCATTTCCCTGGCGCCACTGCTGGACATGCGAAAAGGGTTCGACCAGTGGGTCTGCGAGCGACCGGCCCGGTTGCTTCCCGGGGCCAGGCAATACCTGGCGGATGAGCGCGCCAAGGATGTCGACATGCTGGTTATTCGGGAAAATTCAGAGGGTGAGTACGTCAGCCAGGGTGGCCGTTTGCGCAAAGGCATGCCGGACGAAGTAGCCACCCAGATGGAGGTCTTCACACGCAAGGCGACCGACCGGATCATCCGTTACGGCTTTGAACAGGCCAGAAACCGCGCGGCAGACCGGGTAAAACAGGGCCGGACGCGGACATTCCGGACACTGGATGGCCGAACCTGCGAAAGCCAGGTGTGCCTGGTAACCAAACGCAATGCCCTGCGCTACTGGGGTGATATGTACACCGAGGCTTTTGGGGAAATCAGCCAGGAGTACCCGGATGTGGCCACCCACCATGAGCTGGTGGATGCGGCCTGCATGAAGTTCGTGCAGAGCCCCTGGGCCTTTGACGTGGTAGTGGCCAGTAACCTGCAGGGCGATATTCTGACCGACCTGGCGGCGGTGCTGTCAGGCGGTATGGGCGTGGCACCCTCGTGCAACCTGAACCCCACCGACCCGGCCATGCCCTCCATGTTCGAGCCTACCCACGGTAGCGCCCCGGATATTGCTGGCCAGGGCCTGGCGGACCCCACCGCCATGCTGTTCACCGCCGCCCGCATGCTCGATTGGCTGGGCCGCAAGGACCCGGCCATTGCCGCGGCTGGCAAGGAGCTGTTCGAGGCGGTAGCTGCGGATCTCGCCGAAAACTCGGGCACCCAACGAGGCACCCACGAAATCGGCTCGGCGATTTGCGAGCGGTTGGCACGGTAAAGCAGGGCTACTGGTCGGCCATGACGAATTCAAGCCGACCAGGCGCCACCCGTACATCCACCGGCATCACGCCAAACATACGCTGGGCAAAATCGGTTTCGTCCAGCCGGTACACCGGCATGGTTTCCAGCATCTGGGCAACGAGCCGCATCACCGTATCGGTTACAGGCTTCAGGTCCCCCTTGAAAAACGGAGAGTCGATACTACTTTCCAGAAGCTGCAACCGCCGTATGAAGATGGCTTTCTCCGTGCTGTCGTAAACCGGCGCTCCCTCAACCTTCAAGGCAATATCAACGGGCAGCTTCGCCATTAACGCATTCAGGGCCACCTGCCCCTTCAAGTCGATTACTGCCACGTCCCGGCCATCTGGCCCCAGGGTAACGTCGGCGCTGTCCAGGCTCAGGCTCAACGGCGAACCACTGTTCAGCTGAGTGCGATCAAATTCGCTCACCACATCCCGGAGATGCTTCTCCAGCTCACCCTCGGAAATCGAATAAGGCGACAGACTGGCACAGCCGCTGGCCAGCACCAGCATCAGAACCAGAAGCGCCCGGGAGATAGACAGCGGCGTTCTATTCATTTCAGTGCGTGCGCCGAATTAATACCGACATGGCATCACCTCAGAACTGTTGTTTGGCCATCCACGGGATGACACGATCAAAGGCCGCTTCCAGTTTCTCGCAGGTCGTGGAAAAACTGATCCTGACGGCGTTGGTACAGCCTTCACCGAAGGCATCGCCAGGCACCACGCACACACCGGTTTCCTTAAGCATCCGCAGGGCCAGATCCGAGCCATCGACATGGGGCGGGAGGTCCGGGAACGCGTAAAAGGCTCCGCCAGGCTTGTAGCCGGTCATGTAGGGTGTCTGATCAACCAGTTCAACCACCTTGTCCCGACGTTCACGATAGATATCCACCATATCGCGAACGCACTGCTGGTCGCCGGTCAGAGCGGCCACGCCGGCAAACTGGGACGGGGTGTTGGCCACCGACGTGGTGAACATGTGGTAGCGCCGCATGTGGCGGCGGGGGTTCCCAGTTCCTTACATGCTTCATACATATGTTACGTGGTCGGAGTTACCTCCCTTTGTCGCCGCCTCCCTGCCGCGGCTTCCAGAATGTTCT
>JAXHUV010000188.1:0-4636 GCA_034189445.1 Pseudomonadota bacterium | reverse complement strand
AAACCACGGTAGGAATACCAGCCAGCATTTCCAGCAACGGCTTGACCACACCACGAACGGTTTTGTTGGCGTACTCGGACAGGTAAATAGCCGATAACAGTCCGACCGGCACGGCGACAAGCATCGCGATAGCGGAAATCAAGAGGGTGCCGGTAAACAGGGGTATCATCCCGAAGGCGCCTTGAGAAGCAACCTGATCGGCGCGAAGTGCGGTCTGCGGACTCCATTGACTACCGAAGAAAAATTCGGTGAACGGCACTTTTCCGAAAAAGCGGAAAGTCTCAAAGGCAACAGAAAAAACGATGCCGATGGTGGTTACAATCGCGAGGGCCGCGCAAGAGAAAAACAGCCACTTAAGAATGGATTCAACCTGTGAACGGGCATTTAAACGAGGCTGAATTCTCAACCAGCCAAGAAAACCCGCCAGCACGGAAACCGAAATAACCAGGGCGGACATCAGTAACTGGCTCTGGGCTCGCAGGGCCTTGAGACGCTCCGCTGCTTCCACGATCGGCGTTTCCGCTAAGCCGGGAGGTAAGGCGCCGCTGGCCACATTGCTGATTTTACTGAGTAAAAGGCTCGCTTGACCGTCACTGTCAGGCATCATGCCTTCCGGCAGACCACCAATGACAATCAACTGAATGACCTTGCCCTGGAATGCCGCCCACAAACCCAACACGATGAGGGCCGGGATTCCGCTCCACAAAGCCGCTCGGGCCCCGTAATAGAAAGGAAGGGATTTAAGATGGCGAATCCCACCCATGGGCATCGCCAACGACCGGGAACGGGCGTAACCAAGCCAATAGGCCACGATCGCCAGTACCAGAGTCAGTAAGAGAAGATTAGCCGGTTGCATGACAATTCCTGTATTCGACTTAGGATTGGCGCACAGTTTACAGGTTCATCTCCGGACTGGCACCGGGTCGTCCAAACGCACAAAAGGTGCGGAACCCAATTGAGACCCGCACCTCTGTTCTTGACCGGATTGCAGGCTTACTTGAGCTCGCTCAGGGTCAGGTTAGGCATCTTCTCAGCCTTCTTCGCCAGGTCCTTGAGGGCAGCACGAGGCGGCACGATCAGGCCGACATCCTTCAGGTAGCCATTCGAACCCATGGCAGCATTACTGACAAACTCATTGATGTATTCCTTGATACCAGGAACCACGCCGATGTGTGCCTTCTTCACGTAGAAGAACAGGGAACGGGCAACCGGATACTCATCCGCGGCGATTGCCTCGGCAGTTGGAACCATACCGTTCAGGGTAGCGGCCTGCAGACGGTCCGCGTTCTCTTCCAGGAAGCTGAAACCGAACACACCGTACATGCCGGTGTCGCCGATCAGCTTCTGAACGATCAGGTTGTCGTTCTCGCCCGCTTCAATGAAGGCGCCGTCTTCACGGACGTTTTCACAGATGGAATCGTGTTCGTCCTTGCTAAGACTGGCTGCTTCTGGCAGCTCATCGCAACCAGCGGCCAGGGCCAACTCGTTAAACGAATCACGGGTACCGGAAGTCGGGGGAGGCCCCATCACGCGGATTGGTTTGTTGGGCAGGTTGGAGTCAACATCGCTCCATTTTTTGTTGGGGTTTGCAACCCACTTCCCGTTAACAGGAACCTTGGAACCCAGCGCCAGGAACAGCTGCTCAAGGGTGAGATCAAGGTTTTCAGCATTCTTGGAGCTGGCGATGACGATGCCGTCAGAACCGATGCGGAACTCGGTGATGTCTTTAACACCATTGCTCTGACACAGCTCAAACTCGGAAGTCTTCATGGGACGTGAAGCGTTGGTAATGTCCGGATGCTGCGTGCCAACACCTTGACAGAACAGCTTCATGCCGCCGCCGGAGCCGGTGGATTCCAGTTTCGGGGTCGGGAAATTGGTCTTGGTGCCGAAACGCTCGGCAACGACAGTGGCGAACGGATAAACAGTGGAGGAGCCCACGATGCTGATGGTGTCACGGGCCATGGCCGGTGCGGACATGGCGGCTACCGAGCCGGCCAGTGCAACAGCCGCGAGTGCTTTATTCAATTTCATCACGTCAAGTCTCCATATTCGGTTTGGACGTTGTGTCGGATGTTTTTCACCGATAAATGCAGGCTAACGACACTCTATGACATCTTTATTACAATTGTTGAAAGATTGTCAGGAATGTTCGAATTTGTTTGCAGCAGCGCTACAGCTCGTTACCATGCTGGTTAAAACAATTCCCGACTTGTAAAAAGGCACTACCATGACCGCACTAGACGATGACAAACCCACGCCCCGGGGCGAACTTACCCTCCAGGTAATTCCGCTTCCCGCCGACACTAACGCCAATGGCGATGTTTTCGCGGGCTGGCTGGTAAAGCAGATGGATCTCGCCGCAGCCACTATGGCCGGCCGTGTTTCCCAGGGGCGTAATGCCACCGTGGCAATGGACAGGATGGAATTTTTATCGCCATTGCGGGTTGGGTCTCAGGTGGGTTGCTATTGCGAGCTCGTGGATATCGGTCGCAGCTCCATGAAAATCTGCGTGGAAGTTTGGACCCTCGACCGCACCGCGAAAAATCCACGCAAGGTAACCGAGGGACTGTTCGTCTATGTCGCCATTGATGAAAACGGTCGGATCCGGGAAGTGCCCGAACAAAACCTCTGATCATCACTTCCAGCCATGCAGCAAGCGAGCGTAATTCAACCGCTCCCAGGTCCGGGCGTTCGGGGCGTTTGCCATGGACAAAACGCCCCGGGCTTCGGCCAGCGAGCGATATCCCATTCCGGAAAGCCGATCAGTCATTTCCCGGCTAATCCTTGCCAGGGCACCGGCGCCTTCCGCCAGCACGGCTGAGACCACCTGCACAGTCGAGGCGCCGGAAAGGACGGCCTTTACCGCATCGTCACCACTGTGAACGCCACCCGAAACCGCCATCTCCAGGGAAGTCTGGCTATACAGCATGGCCGCCGCGTGCAAACGCAACGGTAGCTCGGCGCTGGATGAAAGCACCACTTCCCGGCTTAACTCCAGCTCGTCCAGGTCCATACCCGGCTGGTAAAACCGATTGAACAGCACCAGCCCATGGGCGCCAGCCGCTTCAATACCTGCCACAAAAGCCGGCAACGCAGAATAGAAGGGCGACAGCTTGACGCTGACCGGAATACTTACCTGCTCAACCACAGACCGGACCACGGCCAACTGGCGTTGCTCAAGGCTGTCCGCAGTGTCGGCAGGATCCGTGGCCAGATCGTAGAGATTCAGTTCAATGGCTTGTGCACCGGCCTCCTCCAGCTCCCGGGCATGCTGGGTCCAGCCGCCGGGGGATATGCCGTTGAGCGAGGCAATTACGGGCACGTCCAGGGCATTACGGAGCAACTCAAGGCGCCGGCAGTAACTGCCGGAGCCCATCTCAAACACCTCGGATTCCGGAAAAAACGAGCGTGCCTCGGCGTCCATGTTGATGCGGGAATCAATAAACCGGTGTGCGGCCATCTGTTCCGCCACCAACTGCTCCTCGAACAGCGAATGCATCACAACGGCGCCGGCGCCAGCGTCGACACAGGCTTTCAGGGCGTCCAGATCATCGGTTAGCGGACTGGCGCCGACCATCAGGGGCGAGCGAAGCTCAAGCCCCAGCCAACGGGTTGCCAGCTTAGTCATGATGTTCACCTTTTTGGTTGTCAACACCGGAAGATTCGTTAGGCTCGAAGTGGATACCCGCCAGCTGCTTGTAGAGCTCACGCTGTTCAGTCGCTGCATCAGAAGCCGCGGCTACCAGCTGTTCATAGCGTTCGGGGTCCCTCAGCTCCAGCATCCGGAAGCGGGCTTCTTCCTGCATGTAAGCTTTCATGGTGACTTTCTTGCGCAGGGAGTCCAGTTGCAGGGGCGGCAACCCTTCGTGGGTGCGCCGTGGATCGAACCGGTAAAGTGGCCAGGCCCAGCTGTCCACCGCCCGCTTTTGTTGTGCCGGGGAATGCGCCAGGTCGTAGCCATGGGCAATGCAGGGGCTGTGGGCAATGATCAGTGCCGGGCCATCAAAGCTCTCGGCTTCCTGCAGGGCTTTGGTGGTGTGATTGCTGTGGGACTGCATGGCGATCTGGGCGACGTAGACATGGCCATAGCTCATGGCGAGCAGGCCCAGGTCTTTCTTGCGGGTTGCCTTGCCGGCAGCCGCGAATTTGGCAATCGCCCCCATCGGCGTGGCCTTGGATTGCTGGCCGCCGGTATTGGAATACACCTCGGTATCCAGCACCAGCAGTTTCAAATTCCGGCCCGAGGCCAGAGCGTGGTCGAGACCGCCATAACCGATATCGTAGGCCCAGCCATCGCCGCCAATCACCCAGACACTCTTCGGGCAGAGCTCATCAGCCAGGCTGTCGAGTTCCCGGGCCTCCGCGCCCTGCTGGTCCGCCAGCCAGCCGCGAAGCTGTTCTATGGCCGCGCGCCTTGACGCCATGGCGGCTTCATCGGTGGTGGTGCAGGCACAGGTCAGGTCAGCATAAAGCCCCTCTGGCAGTTGGCCCTGCAATGGGTCCAGCAGCTGCCGGGCCCGCCCCACGAGCTTGTCCAGCCCCAGACGCATACCCAGCCCCAGTTCCGCCGCGTCTTCGAACAGCGAATTGTTCCAGGTGGGCCCCCGGCCGTCGGCATTAACCGTGTAGGGCG
>JAXHUV010000187.1:0-4641 GCA_034189445.1 Pseudomonadota bacterium | reverse complement strand
ATCCGGACAACCCGGGCAGCCGTCTCATAATGAAAATGACCATCATTAACCAGGGAAACGGCAATCGCAGGGAGCCCCAGGTGACGCCCCTCGGTGGCTGCGGCAACGGTCCCCGAATAGATGATGTCATCGCCCAGATTGGCGTGGGTGTTTATCCCGGAAACCACCCTGTCGAACGGCTCACGAAACAGTCCATTAACCGCCAGATGAACACAGTCTGTCGGCGTTCCATCCACGGAACGGAAGCCGTTGGGATGCTCTTCCACCGTCAGGGGGCGGTTGAGGGTCAGGGCGTTGCTGGCGCCGCTGTGATCCCGATCAGGCGCCACCACCTCAAGTTCACCCAGCCCCTCTAACCCCTCGAACAGGGCGATAAGCCCCGGGGAATGAACGCCGTCATCGTTCGACAACAGAATACGCACAGTGTTCTCCGCTAGTCTTACTGTTGGTTATGTCGGCCGAGGCTCATGTCCTCAAGCTCAAAAATATCACTCAAAATCGTTGTGGCGTACTGGCCAGGTGACAGAAGAAACGTCAATTCCAGGCTGTCTTCGTCCAGCCACTGCCAGGCAAGCTTGTCCGGCCTTACCGCCAGTGTCCGCCGCTCCGGTTTCATCCGGGTGACCGAAAACAGGCTGGCCAACCCAGGGGCTTGCGCCACGACATCCCTCTCAAAGGATTCCAGGGTTCCGGAAGCCGTGGTCCCGCCGTCACCCCAAAGCGGGCCCGTTGCCCCTGGCTCGGTCCAGCTGCCAGCTTCTACCCGCGCTGCGAGCACCTCGTTAAACAGCCAGGAACGGGCCGCCGAAAAATACAATACGTTTTTCATACCATCTCTGCCAGCAGCTTTTTTGCCCCCGCGGCCTTTTCCGGTAGATCGGCCCCGACGATTCAGGGTAGCAGGATCCAGATGCACTGCCCGATCAAGGTTAGCGCCACCAATGCCAAACCGTTGGGGCCCGAAGTAGTTGGGGGCACCGATATCCGCAAGGCGCACCAGCGCCCGTTCAATAACCTCGCGCTCCCCGGTAACGGCCCTCAGGGTAATAATGAAACCATTAGCCCGGTGCTCACCTCGCCGTAATTTCCGGGCCTGTCGCGAGGCCGCCAGGATGGGCCAGCGAGTGGCTATCTCTCCAATCAGAGAGGCGTCCCGAGCCTCACAACCGGGCCGATAGAGACTGAACCACTGGCGTGTCACGGCATGCCGATCCTTGAGCCCGCAGAAGCCGACATCAAAGCTGCGACACCCGGCCATTCTGGCCAGCTCGCGGGCAACATACTCTGTGTTATCGCCCACTTTCTCCAGTTTCAGACAGAGATGTTCGCCACTTCCCGCGGGAGCATCCGCCTCAACATCGGAGTTGCTTTCCGGTAGGTCCAGCAGCTCGTCGACAATGAAGTCGCCGGGCATTGTCTTTAATCGGCCGGAAGCAACACGGCCACCGCCGGAGGTAGGCCAGTCCAGACGCCACTGAGTCACGAATCCACCGGTTCAAGCAGGCATATGGCCTGGCAGGCAACGCCTTCACCGCGCCCTGTGAAACCAAGCTTTTCCGTAGTGGTGGCCTTCACACTGACCCGACTGGCGGGCACCCCGAGATCCTCCGAAATATTCAGACGGATAGCATCAATATGGGGGGCCATCTTCGGGGCCTGGGCGATCACGGTGGTGTCCACATTAACCACACTGAAACCTTCTTCACGAACCCGGGCCATGACCCGGCGCAACAGATCCCGGCTGTCGGCCCCTGCCCATTCGTCACTGGTGTCCGGGAAGAAATGCCCGATGTCGCCAAGCGCTACGGCACCCAGCAGTGCATCCGCCAGCGCATGCAGCAGGACATCACCATCGGAATGGGCCTTGAGGCCATGGGAATGCGGAATGTTTACACCACCAATAATGACAGAATCGCCTTCACAGAAGGCATGGACATCGAAGCCCTGACCAATACGCATAATGTGCTCCGGGAAACTCGGAAAACTCAGAGCCGGCTCAGAATAAAACCTGCCAGCGCCAGATCCGCGGGTACGGTGATTTTAATATTGTCCGGCCGCCCTTCAACCAGTACCGGCATGTTACCGGAAAACTCCATCGCAGAGGACTCATCGGTAATCGGAAGCGACTTCTCAAAAGCGGCCTCAAGGGATTCGACCAGAAGACGATAGCGAAACATTTGTGGCGTCAGGGCGCGCCACAAGCCTGTGCGGTCCACCGTCTCCTCAACTTCGGGAAGCTCGCCAGTACCGGCTTTCTTGAGGGTGTCCGCCACTGGCGAGGCGAGAAGTCCGCCAATCGGATGAGTGTAGAGCCGGTCAATAAGGTTGGAAAGGTCCCGGGTGTGGAGGCACGGCCTGGCAGCGTCGTGAACCAGAACCCAGTCCTCATCGCAAACCTGCTCCGCCATGGCATGCAGTGCCGACAGAACCGAACAAGCCCTCTCGGAACCGCCAGTGCAGGTCTGGATTCGGCTATCGCCGCTGGCCCGGGTATCCTGCCACCAGTGATCGGCCGGATGCAATGGCACCATGCAGCCGGAAAAAGGGGCGGAATCCATCAGTCGGGAAAGGGTGATGTCGAGAATAAAACGTTGATCAATCCGAAGGTACTGTTTCGGTTGCCCGGCTTGCATACGCTGGCCGATGCCGGCGGCGGGAACGATCAGCCAGAGTCTTGGAGCGGTCATAGACAATCAGTGTTCGACAACGAGAAAAAAGGTCTCGTCTTCTCTTATCAGGCCGAGGTTCATTCTGGCCCGTTCTTCCACGGCACCCTGCTCGTTGCGCAGATTCCTGACCTCGGCATAGAGACGTTCATTGCGGGTAGCCAGTTCGGCATTCTTTTCACGTTGCTCAGCGATGGACTGTTCAAGTGACCATACCTGCGCAAAGCTGCCCTCCCCGACCCACAGGCGCACCTGCAACAGGAGAATCACAACCACCATTATGGTCCAGAGCAGCTTCATTGCCAATTCCGTCCAAAAATCAATCAATCAAAATAACAACGCCGGACGTTGAGTATAGACCTTAGAGTAGATTAGCAACAAGTTCTTCTAACTGACTGTACAAAAAGACCATCGTATTCAAAATTTCGTTCAGAACGCGATGGCCTTAAGAGTTTTTAACTAACGACCGGCCCAGCACTTTGCCACAACCGGCCAAACCATTCGATCAGCCCTGCCCCTTGATCTCCCTCAGGCCGCGATACGGCGCCTTGCCGTCCAGGGCTTCTTCAATACGCAGCAACTGATTATACTTGGCAACACGATCAGAACGGCACAGGGAGCCGGTCTTGATCTGGCCGGCACAGGTGGCTACTGCCAGATCGGCAATGGTGGTGTCCTCGGTTTCGCCGGAACGGTGCGAAATTACCGCCGTGAAGCCGGCATCCTGAGCCATCTTGATGGCATCCAGGGTTTCGCTCAGGCTGCCAATCTGGTTGAACTTGATCAGGATGGAGTTACCCACACCCTTGTCGATACCCTGCTTCAGGATTTTGGTATTGGTAACGAACAGATCGTCGCCCACCAGCTGAACCTTGCTGCCAAGTTTGTCGGTCAGCACTTTCCAGCCGTCCCAGTCGCTCTCGTCCATGCCATCTTCGATGGAGACAATCGGATAACGCTCGCATAGTCCGGCGAGATAATCGGCAAACCCCTCGGAACCGAAGCTCTTGCCCTCACCGGAAAGCAGGTACTGGCCATCCTTGTAGAATTCGGAAGAGGCACAGTCCAGAGCCAGGGTCACATCGGTTCCCAGCTTGTAACCGGCCTTTTCGACCGCTTCCTGAATCATCGCCAGCGCGGCTTCGTTGGATGGCAGGTTGGGAGCAAAACCACCCTCGTCACCAACCGCCGTGTTCAGGCCCTGGGCCTTCAGCACTTTCTTCAGGCTGTGAAAAATCTCCGCGCCAACACGCAGGGCTTCAGAGAAGCTTTGCGCGGAAACCGGCTGAACCATGAACTCCTGAATATCGACATTATTATCCGCGTGCTCACCACCGTTCAGGATGTTCATCATAGGCACGGGCATGGAGAACTTGCCGGAGCTGCCGTTGATGTCTGCAATGTACGCATACAGCGGCTTGCCCAGGGAGATCGCCGCCGCCTTGGCCGCCGCCAGGGACACCGCCAGGATGGCGTTGGCGCCCAGATTCGCCTTGTTCTCGGTGCCGTCGAGATCCAGCATGATCTTGTCCAGGCCACGCTGATCAGCCGTGTCTTTGCCGACGAGGGCATCGCGGATTTTTGTATTTACCGCTTCCACTGCTTTCAGAACACCTTTGCCAAGGTAACGGGAAGCATCACCATCACGCAGTTCCAGAGCTTCACGGGAGCCGGTGGAGGCACCTGACGGCGCGCACGCACTGCCGATGGTACCGTTTTCAAGGATAACGTCTGCCTCTACTGTCGGGTTGCCGCGGGAATCCAGAATCTCACGGCCTTTGATGTTGGCAATCTTGGTCATTCTTCTCTGTCTCCAGGTTCATGTTCAAATTCGGGAGTCAGAGCGAGCGGTAAGGCCCACTCCCATAATCCGCGTAAAACGCCAACACCGCCAATCAGGCAGTGTCGATAGGTTTAAAGCTTTTTACCAGATCATCCACGGCTTTCACCCGTTGCAGGAAGGGCTCCAGCTGGC
>JAXHUV010000186.1:0-4642 GCA_034189445.1 Pseudomonadota bacterium | reverse complement strand
CTGCCAAATACCGGCCGAATTCCGGCCCCGTTGACCAAGGGCGCCAACGGCAGGAAACCGGCCCCTATGATTCCGGCCAATGCCTTGATCAACGATCGCCTATCCATCATCGCACTTTCTCCTGTAACCGGTTTCTTTAATCGGCTTCTGTGTCTGGATAATGGTCGCTACCTGGAACCCTGCTCACGATTTTTACGGTTGATGCACTGGCCCCAGTAACTCTGGTCAGGCGCACGCCAGGCACCTGTGTGCAGATCACCCAAGGACTGCTGGTCACGAGCCAGACCAGTCAACTCTTCCCGACTCAGGACTGCCGGCCCCTTGTTCAGGCAATGGGCTACCGCGTCCTCCAGTTGTTGGCTCCTCGGCCCTCTGCGGTGATCTCGGGCCAGCGCCTGGTGTAACCGGTTCAGGCCCGGATTGAGAACGGCCGCCTCAAAAGGACTCCACACGGGATCGCAAGCAGGTTCCAAACGAAACCGGCGAGCATCGTCAAGCAATGGCATTGGAGACCCCCGCTCCTCCGGTATTCTCAAAAGACCCCAAGCCTTAAGCACGCGGCCAGGCCTCGTTCGACTCAGATAAACGGCGGTTGGAGCCGCCACTAACAACGGGATGGCCACGGGCAGTGACCAGAAGAAAAAAAGTTTATCCAGGCTCAATGCAAACGCTGACCAGCACCCCCCAACGAGCATGCCCGGAAACTGCGTCGCCATGGCCTCCCGCCACGTCGTTTCCTCTGTGCGGTTCTGGCCCGACCAGGAAAGCGACAGATTGAGCAGCGCCGCCACGACATACCGACTGTGTGCCCACATTCTTACAGGCGCCAGCAGAATCGAAATCACTACCTCCAGTAACACACTGGCCAATAGCCGAAGAAATCCGCCAAACTCCCGGGTGTAACGGTGGAGAACGGCATCGAGGATGGCGAGAAACTTAGGCAGAAATAGCAGAGCAAACGTACTTAACGCCAGTAACAGAGCCCAGTCCGGTCGCCATTCCGGCCAGAGCGGAAACGGTCCCTGATGGCCTTCAGGGAAATACTCGATTGGAATCAGGGTCATTCTGACCGCTTCTAACGTGGTCAAGACAAGGAAGCCGAACCACAGAGGGGATGCGAGGTAAGCCATTATCCCGTTGAGAAATGCCATCCGGTGAGCAAACCTCAGCCCCGGCTCACGAAGCATCACCCAAAGGTGCTGGAGGTTGCCCTTGGCCCAGCGATTGTCTCGGGACAGTTCATCTGCAAGCGTGGGTGGAGATTCCTCAAAGCTGTTACCTAAGCCTGTCTCGAGCCAGACCTCGTGGCCCGCCCTGCCCATGAAGGCAGCCTCGACAAAGTCGTGGCTCATGATCGGGCCACCAAAAATGCCGAAACCGCCCAGTTTGGGCAAACCACAATGCTTCATGAATGGTTCGATTCGAAGGATCGCGTTGTGTCCCCAGAATGCTGCATCACCCATCTGAATGGCGGCAAGACCAGTGGCGAACAATGTCGAATAAAATCGATTGGCAAACTGTTGAACGCGGGCAAACAACGATTTCCCGTTAATGATGGTCGGATTGGTTTGCAGAATGCCAACCCCGGGCTCCCGTTCCATCAACTGCACCATGCGCACGACCGTTTCACCACTCAGCAGACTGTCGGCATCAAGCACCACCATATACTGGCACCGGCGCCCCCAACGGCGGAGAAAGTCCGCAACATTCCCGCTTTTGTAATTGAGGTTCACCGGACGTCGACGATAAAACAGCCGACCTTCCGCGCCCAGCTCCCGGACCAGCTCATGCCACCGCCGCTGCTCTTCCAGCCAGACACTCGGATCCCGACTGTCGGAGAGAATATAAAACTCGAAATGCTCAATTCCGCCTGTTCGTTCAATGTCCCTGTACACCGCTTTCAGGCCGTTGAGGGTCCACTGCACCGGCTCATGGTATATCGGCAGCAAAATGGCTGTTTTTGCCAGTGGCGTAGCAGCCAGGGATTCCCGATTATGGCGCCGCAGCAACCCGTGACGGTCGCCACCCGCGAGGCGCAGCGCGAATCCGAATACCGCCGTCCAGAAACCAACCGCAATCCATGCGTAAAGGATGGCAAACAATACTGCCATACCCACCTCAATCCAGGTACCGCCATGGTATGGCAGCACCCAGAGCAGGTAATAGCTGGCTACGGCCGTCTGCCCCAGCACGAACAGAATCAGCAGGCTACGGCGAATGAACGCAATGTGTCGCCAGCGATAGCGACGGGACAAGGTGCCGCCCGATACTTCAACCATGGGGGTACCTGATGCTTCCGCGCAACAATGCCGGAGAGAGCGCCGGAATCGTTTCTTCCGTTACAGGGAAGTAGGCGGGAAGGCGATCCATGGCCAAAGAGAGTAACTGCATTTCGCCGACATCCCCGACGTCATCCTCTCCGTTCTCTCCATTTCCGTTCCCTCCATTTCCGTTCTCTCCGTTCGCCTCGGACAGAACTTCATCCAACATTTTCAGAACTCTGCGGGAGTTGCTCCGGTTCATCGTTACACCGGATTCCGCCAGGTAAGTGCATACTCGAACAACTACCCGCTGTAGTTTCTGAGCGGTCATTGTTGCCTCCTTTCGCCCGCTATCGTCACTCAGCTTTCGCCCGCAATCCTGTAGCCGGGGGCAGTGAGTAAGTCCATGTCTCGGTTAACGGTTCATCATTCATGCTCAGGAACCCTCTCAATGCCAGTGGCTCTTCCCCCGAGGGTCTTGCGAGAATCGAGAGCCTCCAGGCATCAGTGGCGGGGATATACTCGACAAAATGCTCTATTACTTCGACGCCTTTGCCCCCCGATACCCGACTGACCACGGCATCCCCGGGGGCCAAAGCGCTCAGTTGTTTTCCCCGGAAGTCGACGATAAACCGGTAGGCTCCGGGCTTGTTGCCGCCTCCGGTGCGGTTTCCATCTCCCAGGAATGTATGGATCGCGCGTCCGGTAGGGTGGCCGGAAACTTCCGGTTCCCCGAAGGCCAGATTGTATTCAAACCGCCTCCTTTCACCTTTTTTTGCTTCCTGGTCCGGTTTCCAGAAAGCCGCAATGTTGTCATTGCTTTCAGCACCGGAAGGAATCTCAACAAGCACAACCGAGCCCGGCCCCCAGTCTTTAACCGGCTGAATCCAGGCACTGGGGCGCAGGTCGTAGCGTGCCTCACTGTCCTGGAACTGCTGAAATTCCCGGTTCCGCTGGATCAAGCCAAACCCCTTCAACCGCCGCACCTGATGGAAGCTCAGCTGCAGTTGCGATGGATTGAGCAATGGCCGCCAGAGCCATTCTCCGGATTTGCCATCGTGCACCAGCAGCCCACTTGAATCATGCACCCGAGGCCGCCACTCTCCCCGGGGGCGAAGGGTGTTTTCACCGTAATAGAACATGGAGGTGAGTGGCGCCAGACCCAACTGCTGTATATCGTCCCTGAAGAACAGCTCCGCGGTTACACGCATCCGGGTGCTTTTCCCTGGTTGAATCACGAACCGGTAGGCACCGGTGAGACTGGGCCCGTCTAGAAGCCCATACACCACCATGGTTTCGCTATCGCCGGCCGGTCGCTCCAGCCAGAATTCGGTAAAAGACGGAAACTCCTCTCCCGACGGTAAACCGGTATCAACCGAGATACCCCGACCGGAGAGGCCAAATTGCTGCCCCTTGCCAATAGCACGGAAATAGCTGGTTTCCATCCATAAACATAAAAAACTGATATTAAACAGGAAAATTCAGTAACCGAGAGGGAAACCTCCGGCGGAAAATGGTATTCTTTGTCGCAAACCATTGAAACAAAAGAACAACCAAAAATCCGCGGAGGTGACAATGCGTCAAAAACGCACCGTCCAGGGCAGTATATTTGATCTTTACGCAGAGCACGAGATCGGACGCGAACTGAAGGCCATGTCCGACTGGCTGGATGGGCATCCCGAGATTCTGGATTGGATTGCGCCGGAGCTGTGCCGGGCTGAAATCAAAGAGACTGGGCGTGAAGGGTTATCAGTCGAGTCGATCGTGCGTAGCGCCATCCTCAAGCAGCATCGCCAGCTCAGCTATGAGGCACTGGCCTTTCATCTGGAGGACTCCCATTCCTTTCAGGCCTTTGCACGGCTGCCTCTCGGATTAAGGCCAAAGAAGTCGGTGTTACAGAAAGGGGTCAGTGCCATTAGCGATGCCAGCTGGGAGCGGATCCACCGTTTGATGGTCCGGGATGCCAACGTTCAGAAAATCGAGCGCGGGCGCGTGGTCCGGGTCGATAGCACGGTCACGGAGACACCGGTTCACGAACCCACAGACAGCACGTTGCTGTGGGATTCGGTCCGCACCCAGGTGCGGCTGATGGAGCAGGCGCAAGAGCTGGCTGGGCAGACGCGACTGACCTGGTGCAACCACCGGCGCGTGGCCAAAAAGCGTGCCTGTCAGATCCAGTATTCCCGGGGGAAGGAAAAGAAGGTGAGCTGGTATCGGGATCTGATCAAGGTCACTCGCAAGGGTCTCACTTACCTGGATGAGGCCTGGTGCAGGTTAAGCCAACTGACCGTCGATGAGGCGGCGCTCGCCGCCTGGGAAGCGCAGGTAAAGCACTACCGGGGATTGATCGAGGGAGTGATCGACCAGGCGCAACGGCGGGT
>JAXHUV010000185.1:0-4683 GCA_034189445.1 Pseudomonadota bacterium | reverse complement strand
GATGCACCGAGGCATGATGGGCCCGGGAATGATGGGAGGTTCCGGCGCCATGATGGGTGGTAATCAGGGGCAGGGCATGATGAACAATCAGCCTGGCCAGGGCAAGGTTGCTGGCATGTCACCCGATCAGCGCTTGCAGTTCATGGAGGAACGCATGGACCAGATGCAGTTGATGATGGAGCAGATGCTGGAAAATCAGGCGCAAAGGCAGCGCGGCCAATAAGCTCAATTTTTACCGGAAGGGGAGAGGAGGCCTGGGTGCGATTGCGGGCGCTGGATCTTGCTCTGGGCCATGGCTGGAGGTTGCCAGGCAAGAGGAAGCAAGTGTCGGACAATTGCTGGCCTCACGCTCCCACTGAATGGTCACATGCTGGATATTGAAGTCCTTTGACAGCATTCGCGTGGCCTGCTCAATGATCTGGTCGTCACTTGCCGGATCAGGCTTCACCAAGTGCACAGTGAGGGCGTTTTCTGTCGTGCTCAGCCCCCAGATATGCAGGTGATGAACCGACTTGACGCCGGGCAACTGTTGCAGGTTCTCAAGGACTTCGCGCGGGTTAATTTCCCGCGGCACGGCATCCACGGCCAGGTTGAAAGAATCCTTGAGCAATTGCCAGGTTCCCAGAAAGATCACTGCGGCAATCCCCAGGCTAATCAGTGGGTCTATCCAGTTGAAGCCGGTAAACATGATAACAAGACCCGCTACCACAACCCCGATAGATACTGCGGTGTCCGCGGCCATGTGGAGGAAGGCCCCCCGGATGTTTAAGTCGCCTTCCTGGCCTTTCATGAATAAGAGCATGGTAAGGCCGTTAATAAAGACCCCGATGCCGGCGACGACAATTACGGTCAAACCGGTAACTTCGGCGGGTTCACTGAAACGGCCAATCGCCTCCCAGACGATACCGCCGACGGCCGCGATCAGGAAAAGAGCGTTGAACAGAGCTGCCAGGATGGTGGATTTTTTCAGCCCGTAGGTGTTTCGGACGGTTGGTTTTTGGGTTGCAAGCCAGCTAGCGGCCCAGGCCATGGTCAGACCCAGAACATCGCTCAGGTTGTGGCCTGCATCGGCCAGAAGGGCGAGGGATCCGGCCAGGATTCCGTAGATCGACTCAATGGCAACAAACGCCACGTTTAGAGCGATAGCCAGGGCAAACGAGCGCTTGTGGGTGTCAAAGTGCTGCGCGTGTTCATGATCGTGGTGGTTGTGCATTTTCTGTTCTCCGTTAACCGGGGACCTTGTTGACTATTCAAAACCCTGTAGTCGCTACCGGGTCAAGGAAGAGTTAACCCGGCTCTCGAGCCAGCCGAGCCAGCCGAGCCAGATCCTCACCGATCTGTTCGGGAGACAGGTCGGGCCGCAGAAGCAGCCGGGCGTTGCCATCGCGATCGAAAACGTAAACGGCGCTGCTGTGGGAAACGTTGTAATTGCCGCTGGCGTCGGGATCGTCGTAGCCGAAGGTGGTCCGATAGCGTTTTGCGAGTTTCCGAAGCGCGGGTTCTTCAGCGGTCAGGCCGATGATCCGGCCACCGAAGAAATCCACGTAACTGGCCAGCCGTTCCGGGTTATCCCGGTGCGGGTCAACGCTTACGAACAGGGTAGTGACATCATCCCGGTACTGTTCGGGCAGTTGGCGAACCGACCGGCGCAGATCGGTCAGTGTGGTCGGACAGACATCCGGGCAGGAGGTGAAACCGAAATACAGCAGGCGGATAGTGCCCTCTGAGTCAGCCGCCGTGACTGGCTGACCGTTGGTGCCCTCGAGCCGGAACTCAAGCCCGGGCATCAGGCCCGAGATGTCCTTGCCATGCCAGCTTTCATCATTCCCGGCGCAGCCCGTGAGCATCAGGGCGACGAAAACAGGCCAGAGTGGCAGAGTTCCGGTCATGCATTTTCTCCTGCCAGTGGTTGGCGTTTCGGGAATTTGCCATCTTCATGCATGGCTCGGCGCAGCACAAGCAGGATGCCGATAATGCTCATCATCGACGGCGGGATCCAGGTCAGTAGCCCACCCAGCATCTGGTCGGTTTCCGGGGGCATGGGCCAGGCCCGGCCGCAGACCTCGTAGACGTCGTACACCATGCCCCGGGAGAAGACAATCCAGGCCCCGAGAATTATCTGGGGAATCGCCACCAGGGCCAGCAGCAGGATGCGTTTACCATAGCCCAGGGCATTGCTAATGGCCGGTGAGCGGGGATCAAGGACCAGCCACCAGAACAGCAGGCCGTCGAGCAGCATGCTCCAGTTCATGATCCAGTAGAGCCGCCGGCTGAGCATGGCGTCAAAGTGGATTGACGGCCAGAGCCAGAAATAGATCAGCCCCACGAACAGGGCCGAGGCGATAACCGGTTGCTGCAGCAGCCGGTAAATCCAGCCCAGAGGCTGCAGCCAGTAATGCACCGACGGTGGCATCTTCCGGTACCAGAATCGCATCACCGGCAAGGGATTAGACAGCGCAATCAGAACCGGCCCCAGGTGGTGCAGAATCAGGTGCTGTCCTCGGTGAACGAAAAACATATACTGGGAGTAGTAGTCAAATCGGGTCTGCATCACCGCATAGCAGAGCATGACCCCGAGCGTGAAGGTGACGGTCTGGCCCCACCCCGGCCGTTCTTCATCGCGCATTTTCAATAGGGCAAGGCCATAGAACCCGAGCACCAGCGTATAACCGAGCAGGGTCAGGGGTGAAAAATCGTAGGGCAGCAGGTAGCTTGCTACTGGCATGAATCAGACTCGATGCGTACACGCATTGAAAACCGGGGTCGTCTTTCTTGTTACTACCGCTGAGTTTTGCTGGCCTGGCGGTAGATTTCAAGGCCGGCTTGACCAAAACTTGTTGGTTATTGGCTTCCAGCCAGGCGAAGTTGGATCCAACATTCAACTGACCCGCATCAAAACGGCACGCATGGGATTGCCCTAAAATACGACGGTTTCCTTGAACATGGGGTCAGATGAAATTTTCATCTGACCCCAATTTCATCTGACCCCGAGTTTGCCATGACCTCCGCCCCCGCACTCAAAGCCCAAGACTCAACGCTGCCGGAATTCATCTGGGATGACGCCCTGATCCGGCGTTACGACCTCAGCGGCCCAAGGTACACTTCCTATCCCACGGCCGTCGAGTTCAACCAGAACTACCCGCTTGAAGATATGGTCAAAGCCGCGGCCCGAAGCAAGGCCAGCGGTCGGCCGCTGTCGTTGTACACGCACCTGCCGTTCTGTGCGCACCTGTGCTACTACTGCGCCTGCAACAAGGTGATCAGCAAAAAGCGTGACAAGGCCATGCCCTATGTGGAGCGAGTGCTGAAGGAAGCGGCCATCCAGTCAAAACTGTTCGGTGCGGATCGGCCGGTGACCCAGCTGCATTGGGGCGGTGGCACCCCCACGTTCCTGCCGAAAGATGTCATGGAACACCTGATGGCCGGATATGGCGAACTGTTCAACCTGCAATCCGGCGATGAGCGGGATTACAGCGTGGAAATCGATCCCCGGGAAGTAGACCAGGACACCCTGCCAACTCTCTGGGACCTGGGCTTTAACCGGATCAGTCTCGGTGTCCAGGACGTCAACCCGGAGGTTCAGAAGGCGGTGAATCGCATCCAGCCCCGGGACATGACCGAAGCGGTGCTCAATGAAGCGCGCCGTATCGGTTTTCGGTCCATCAACCTGGACCTGATCTATGGCCTACCGTACCAGACTCCAGAAAGCTTCGCCGAGACCCTGGAAGCCGTGCTTGAAATGTCTCCGGACCGGCTCTCTGTGTTCAGCTATGCTCACCTGCCGGCCCGTTTCTACCCGCAGACCCGGATTCAGGATGACACCTTGCCCAGTCCGCAACAGAAGCTGGCCATCCTGCACAACACCATCAATCGTTTGCTGGAAGCAGGGTACGAATACATTGGTATGGACCACTTCGCCAGGCCGGATGACAGTCTCGCGGTGGCCCAGCGGGAAGGGCGGCTGCACCGGAATTTCCAGGGTTACACTACCCACTCGGATTGCGACCTGGTATCACTCGGTGTATCCGCCATCGGCCAGACCGACGACGCCTACTTCCAGAACAACCACGATCTGCCGGCCTGGGAAGCGGACATTGATGCCGGCCAGCTGGCCATCACCAAAGGGGTGAATCTGAGCCGGGACGACCGCATCCGCCGCTGGGTGATCGGCCAGCTGATCTGCCAGTTCAGGCTGGATCGCCAGCAGTTTGCGGAGGTGTGGAACGAAGATCTGGACCGTTATTTTGCCGATGAGCTCAGCCGTCTGAAGCCTATGGTGCAGGATGAACTGGTTGCCGATGACGGTAACGTTCTTCAGGTCCAGCCCGCCGGTCGGCTGCTGATCCGGGCTATCTGCCAGGTCTTTGATCTGTACCGCAAAGAAGGCGTCAGCCAGCGGTTCTCCCGGATTATCTGAAGACCGGGCAGCGATCTACTGGTCCGCTTTACTTTTCGCTATGGGAGGCTTTCGTCGCGCCCTGGGTTTGACCGCGGTTTTTGGCCTGTCCTTTGCCGGCAAAATCAGGTTTTCCAGTTCGTCCAGCGCCTCACCGGTATACACAGCCAGCCTCTGCATGCTTGGCAGGGTGTCCCTACAGCCCGTGTAGCCAAAGTTCAGTGAACCGCCGTAGCTCAGGCAGGTGATGTTCAACGCGCCCCCGTGGGCGATCAGGGAGACCGGGT
>JAXHUV010000184.1:0-4704 GCA_034189445.1 Pseudomonadota bacterium | reverse complement strand
CCTCCACTTCCAGGAAGATGGAGGTCTTCAGACCGCTGAAGCGGCCCAGGCCCGGGACGTTCATGGGCTGATCTTCGGGGATGTCGTCGAACTGCACCTTCTGCTTCAGGCGATAGCCCGGTACATAGGACGACACAGCCTTGACCATCTCCTCGACGGAGGCTTCCACCTTGGCCTTGTCGGCGGCATCAGAGAGCACGTAAACGGTATCGCGCATCAGCAGTGGTGGCTCCGCCGGATTCAGGATGATAATGGCCTTGCCTTTCTGGGCTCCGCCCACCACTTCGATGGCCTTGGAGGTGGTTTCGGTGAATTCGTCGATGTTGGCACGGGTACCTGGACCGGCCGACTTGCTGGAGATCGATGCCACGATCTCGGCGTAATGGGCCTTGGCGACACGGGAGACTGCGGCGACCATGGGAATCGTCGCCTGGCCACCGCAGGTGACCATGTTGACATTGCCTTCCGCCAGGTTCTGCTCCAGGTTGACCACTGGCACACAGTAGGGGCCGATAGCCGCCGGGGTCAGGTCAACGATCTTGATGCTTTCCTTGTGACCGCGCAGAAACACCTCGTTGTGCATGTGCGCCTTGGCGGAGGTAGCGTCAAAGACGATGTCGATGTCGGCAAATTCCGGCATCTTCACCAGGCCATCCACGCCTTCGTGGGTGGTGGCCACGCCCATGCGAGCCGCGCGGGCAAGGCCGTCCGATTCCGGATCGATGCCGACCATGGCACCCATTTCAATATTCTTGCCATTACGCAGAATCTTGATCATCAGGTCGGTGCCGATGTTGCCCGAGCCGATGATCGCTGCTTTGATTTTCTTGCTCATTATATTGTCCTCTTTAATCCGGATCAGGCGAAACGCACCGAGGCACTGCCGATGCCGCCAATATCCACGCGCATGTAATCACCGGCTTTGACGGGTTCCAGCGGCACCAGAGAACCGGACAGAATAACTTCACCAGCTTTCAGTGCAATACCGAACTCGCCCAGCGTGTTGGCCAGCCAGGTTACACAGTTAACCGGGGAACCCAGCGCTGCGGCGCCGGCGCCTACACTGATTACACTGCCATTCTTCTCGACTGTCATGCCGCAGGTCACAAGATCCACTTTCCGGGGAGAAACCGCATGATCACCCAGGACAAAAAGCCCGCAGGAGGCATTGTCGGCCACCGTGTCCTGAATAGCGATTTTCCAGTCCCTGATGCGGGAATCGACGATTTCGAAGCACGGCATAACGCATTCGGTAGCCGCCAGCACATCCGCATTGGTCACGCCGGGACCAGTAAGATCTTTTTTCAGGACGAAGGCAATTTCGCCCTCAGCGCGGGGCGCAATCAACCGGTCGCTGATGGGCATCACTTCGCCACTGTTAAATACCATGTCGTCGGTCAGGTAACCGAAATCCGGCCGGTGTACATTCAGCATGTTCTGTACGGCTTTACTGGTGACGCCAATCTTCTTTCCGATGATGGAGGCGCCATCCGCAAGACGGCGCTCCAGCATGCGCAGAGAGATGTGGTAGGCATCGTCGATGCTGATGTCCTCACCGCGACTGGTCAGTGGCTCTACCGGCTCCCGGTTGAGCATGGCCTGATAAAGTTCATCACCAAGCGCCTGTATTCTTGTCTGTTCCATTATTCAGTTCCTTCCGTCGCGCGATCGGCTTCATTCAGAAAATCATTGACCAGTCGGGCGAATCGGTCGGCATGCTCTATCTGCGTCCAGTGGCCACAACGTCCGTATACATGCAGTTGAGCCCGGTCAATCAATTCAGCCAGACGGTAAGAAGCGTCAAGGGGAATGACCTCGTCTTCCCGCCCATGAAGAATCAGCGTTTCATGAGGCAGTGCCCGGATATCTTCTTCGTTACTGGCCAGGTTATCGATCCAGCGTTGGCGCGGGGCCGGGAACATAGCGGCAAAGGATTCCTGGAAACCCGGGCGGATGCTCGCCTGATAACGCATTTCCGCCAGATCCTCGGTCAGCAAGCTCTTGTCGTAGGCGAACACCTCCATCAGGCGTCGCATGTTGTCAAGGGAAGGCTCATAGCCCCAGACTTCATCCAGCGCGTCGGTGAGTGGAAAACTGACACCCACGGAACCCATCAGCACCAGACGACGGATCCGTTTTGGGTGCTCAATCGCCAGAGCCACTGCCAGGCCGCCACCAAAAGAATTGCCCACCAAGTCCACTTGCTCAAGCCCCAGCTCATCCAGAACACCGACGGCGTGCTTCACCCAACGCTCACGGTTGTAGACCTGATCGTCCGGGCGCTCGCTGTAACCGAAACCGAGCATATCCGGTGCGATCACGCGGCGATGCTTTGCCAGCTCAGGAATCACCAATCGCCAGTTGGCCCAAGCCGTGACGCCGGGGCCGGAGCCGTGGATCATCATTACCGGAAAGCCTTCACCCTGGTCATGTACGTTGGTTCGGTAGCCGGCAGCCGTGATCTCACGCCCGATTTCAGGGCTATTTTCAGGTGCAGTCATGATCGCCTCACAATTTCACGCAGATGTTTTTCATTTCGGTGTAGAACTCCAGGGAATGCACACCACCCTCGCGACCGATACCCGATTGCTTGCTACCACCGAAGGGGGTGCGCAGATCACGAAGGAACCAGCTATTGACCCAGATAATTCCAGCTTCGACCTGGCCAGCAACCCGGTGGGCGCGGCTAATGTTCTCGGTCCAGATCGCCGATGCCAGACCATAGGGGAGACTGTTGGCCAGTTCGATGGCCTCTTCTTCGGTATCGAAAGGGCGGATATGGCAGCAGGGACCGAAGATCTCTTCGGTAACTACCGCGGAATCGTCGGCGAGGCCAGTCCAGATGGTGGGTTGTACCCAGGCACCGCCCGCCAGCTCCGCAGGCATGTCCGGAACCCCACCGCCTGTGACGACAGTTGCTCCGTCATCCAAGGCTTTTTGATAGTAGGAAAGCACTTTTTCACGGTGCGTGAGGCTCACGAGGGGACCAAGCTTAGCATCAGCATCATCCGGCGGCCCAATTTTCAGGCCTTCCACTGCTTCCTTCAATCGCCCGACAAACTCGTCAAATATGGAACGCTCAACGTAGACCCGCTCAGTACCCAGGCAGACCTGGCCACAGTTGGCGAAGGCGGAGCGCATGGTGCCTTCAACCGCCTTGTCCATGTCACAATCCGCAAACACCAGCCCGGCATTCTTACCGCCAAGCTCCAGGGAAATATCCCGGATGCCTTTGGCAGCTGCTTTCATGATGGTCTCGCCGGTTCCGGTCTCACCGGTGAAGGTAAAACCATCAACCTGAGGGTGTTCAGTCAGGTAGGCGCCAGCGGAATCACCACCGAAGCCATGCACCACGTTATAGACGCCATCAGGTACTCCGGCTTCTTTCATTACCTCGCCCAGCAGCGCCGTGGTGGTAGGTGTTTCTTCCGATGGCTTGACCACTACGGTATTGCCACCGGCCAGCGCTGGCCCGACTTTCCAGGTCATCAGCAGTAATGGAAAATTCCAGGGGCTGATGACACCAATCACGCCCTTGGGCCTACGCACTGCGTAGTTTAGCGCACCAGTGCCATCCGGGGTGGGCATTTCAAAGGATTCGGTGGGCACGTTCTTGATCATGTCCGCGAACACCTTGAAGTTGGCGGCTCCCCGGGGAATATCGATATGGCTGGCGAGCGATTTCTGTTTGCCGGTATCGAGACACTCCGCCTCCAGAAATTCATCAAAACGGGCATTGATACCGTCTGCCACCTTGTAAAGGATGGCGGCACGCTGCTCCAGGGTCATTTTGCCCCAGGGTCCGCGCAGTGCGGCCCTGGCCGCCTTAACAGCGGCATCCACTTCTTCCCGACCGGCTTCGTGGACTTTGCTGATAACTTTACCGTTCGCCGGGTTGACGTTCTCAAACAGCTTGCCGTTGCCTGAGCCAGCGTACTGTCCGTTGATGTAGTGTTTGACTTCTTTCATTGTATTACGCCCTGTTTCATCAGTTCGGGATCACGTCAGAACGGTCATGAAGCGTTCGTTCAGTGCCCTATCGTGGTAGAAGATGGC
Organism: Pseudomonadota bacterium; assembly: GCA_034189445.1. Taxonomy (GTDB): domain Bacteria; phylum Pseudomonadota; class Gammaproteobacteria; order Pseudomonadales; family Oleiphilaceae; genus Marinobacter. The sequence continues at coordinate 648 of JAXHUV010000184.1, read as the reverse complement.
CTTACCAATCTGTTCGGCTTCCCAGGTAACGGGCTTGTGGTCCGGGTAGAAGTAGTCACCACCACAGAATACTTCATTGCGGTTGCCGGACGGATCAAAAAAGTAGATAGTCGTGCCATGGGTCAGGCCGTGGCGCGTGGGGCCAATATCGATGGAGGTATCGGTCATCGAGATCAGGTCGGCTGCCCGCAGGACGCCTTCCCAGGTCTCCAGGAGGAAGGACGCATGGTGGAACTTGCCTTTTTCCTCGTGGTGGATGAACGCCACATCGTGCTCTTTCATGGAAACGCTCAGGAACTGCGCTACCCGGGTGCCCTCCGGATCCACGACCTGCTCCACCAGGTCGAAGCCCAGGACATTGACAAAAATGTCGTAAGTCGCTGCCAGCTCGGGGCCGTAAAACAGGCAGTGGTCAAAGCGCAGGGGTTTCATGCCCCGCAGGCCGCGGGGCCAGGCTTCCGGGTTAACATCCGAAAGGCCCCACTTGCCGGTATAGAGCTTATCGGCATAGAGTTCGAAGGCGTGGCCGGAAGGCACGGTGAAGCGGACACGGCGGCCGCAATCCTTCAACTCCTCCGCCGGCACCTGCTCAACCTCAACGCCGTAATCCACCAGGTCTTTTTCAAGCTGGACCAGGACATCTTCGTC